>JANPCS010000554.1:0-17531 GCA_031431065.1 Hyphomicrobiales bacterium
TCAAGACCGCCCTGGCCATCGCCACCTGCCTGGCAACAACACCGAGCCCAACCGATAGACAAATCGCTGTCGCGATGCTGAGCATTATGGTCATGGCCAGATCTTTCGTTTCAATTCAGTTTCAGCCCCACTCTTGCGGTCCCACCGATGACAAGGCTCTGAACGGGATCGCTCAAACTCTACCGGCTGATCGATACGCGGCTAACAAGTGCTTTACGCCGCCTTCACCACCACGTCGTCGTTGTCCATCGCCATCGTCAAGGTCAGCCCCGCCGATTGCGCCAGTTGCTTGGCGTAGTACGGCTGCACCAGCCGCGCGTCGAGGGTGCTGAGATCGGCCGTGCCATCGACCACCTGGGCAATCGCTTCCGGCACCTTGGCGCGGTCGCCCTGGGCGCGGGCCGTGAACGTTTCGCCTTCGTTTGAAACCGTCACCACGCCGCCGCGCGGAATTCCCGCCAGCGCCATCAGCAACATGTTCAGCACCAGCTTCACCTGCTGCTTTGGCCGGTTTTCGGGCGGTGCCTGCCAGTCGAGCTTTATCTTCTCCTCGCCGACAAAGGCCTTGGCGATCTCGCCCGCCTCGCTCATGTCGATCATCGCGCCCGCCGAGCCCGCGGCCCCAAAGGCGATGCGGCAGAACTTCAGTTTCGCCGATGCCGTCCTGGACGACGTGCGCACCATGGCGAGTGCCGTCTCCTTGGTTTCCTCGTCCATTTCCGGATCGTCGATCAGTTCGAGCCCGTTGGCGATCGCCCCCACCGGTGAAATCACATCGTGGCACACGCGGCTGCACAGCAGCGCTGCAAGATCGAGATCGGATAGCTTGAGTTCGGACATGAGTGTTCCCACGAGTGATTCGCCGATCCCTTTGTAGCATCCGGCGCCGGGAATTTCCGCATTGACGCCAGCACCGGCAACCGGCAAGGAGCGCCCAACCGGCCGGAGCAATATCTGAAATGTCCATCGAGCCCACCATCCTGATGCAATCGCTGATTGCCTTGTCGATTGCCGCCGGCCGCGAGATCATGGCGATCTACGCCACCGATTTCTCAGCCAAGCACAAGGGCGACCTGTCGCCGGTCACCGAGGCTGACGAGGCCGCCGAACGCATCATCCTGGCGGGCCTCGCCAAGCTCGATGGCTCTATTCCGGTGATCTCGGAGGAGGCCGCCTCAGCAGGCTCAATTCCCGAAGTGTCGAGCCGATTCTTTCTCGTCGATCCGCTCGATGGCACCAAGGAATTCATTTCCAGGAACGGCGAGTTCACGGTCAACATCGCACTCGTCGAGCATGGCGTGCCGATAGCCGGTGTCGTCTATGCGCCGGCCCTGAAGCGCCTCTTCTGGGGTGAGCGCGGCACCGGCGCCGCGCAAGGCACCGTCGCGAACAACGCCGCCTCGGGCTGGGTCAGTCTCGGCGTCCGGCACCTTCCAGCCGATGGCGCCACCGTTGTCGCCAGCCGCTCGCACCGCGATTCTGCGACGGAGGATTTCCTGAAGACAGTGAAAGTGAAGTCCATCGCCCAGGCCGGTTCATCGTTGAAATTCTGCCTGATTGCCGCAGCCGAGGCCGACCTCTATCCGCGCTTCGGGCGCACCATGGAATGGGACACGGCGGCGGGCCACGCCGTGCTTCTGGCGGCCGGCGGCAAGGTGGTGACCGTCGATGGCCCGGTCTTGACCTATGGCAAGCGGGCCCGCGGCTATGACAATCCGGGCTTCATCGCCAGCGCCTGATCGTGACATTGCGATTTTGACGAAGCATTAACCATCCCGAAATCACCGGCTGCTAGTTTTCCACGATGAGCTGCGCGGGGACACGGAGTTGCCATGACTCACTGGCATTCCTGACCGCGCCGAAGCAATGGGGATACGATGATGAAAAAACGGATTGCACCACTGGCGATGGCGTTGGTTTTGGCCTCCGCACTGCCCGCCGCCGCCCAGTCCACAAACTCGGTCTCGAAGGCCGAGCAGACCAGTTCGGCGAAGACCTACACCACCGAAGAAGTGCTGACCGTCGGCCATCAGTTCTTCGGCAAGACCACGCGCGGCCTCGCCAAGGCAGTCGAATATGTCTTTCAGCGCCAGGGTGAACCTACCGCCTATATCGTCGGCGAGGAAGGGGCCGGCGCCTTCGTCGGCGGCCTGCGCTATGGCGAGGGCACCATCTATTACAAGGACGGCACCAGGCAGCGCATCTATTGGCAGGGCCCCTCGGTCGGCTTCGATTTCGGCGGCAACGGCTCGCGCAGCCTGGTGCTGGTTTATAACTCCACCACCCCGCGCGACCTTTATGACCGCTTCGCCGGCGTCGAAGGTTCTGCCTATCTGATTGGCGGCGTCGGCGTGAATTTCCAGCGCCATGACGACATCATCCTGGCCCCCATCCGCACCGGCGTCGGCGCCAGGCTCGGCGCCAACATCGGCTATTTGAAATATTCGAGGCGGCCCAATTGGAACCCTTTCTAGACCACTAGCGTTCTCCTGAGTTGAAGGCCGGGTGCAGCGATGCCATGTATGAGGCATGGTTTCGAAGCTTAGGGCAGTCAACGGAAGGAACACTCCAATGATGACACACCTCAGGCGGTCCGCCATGGCGCTGCCGATTCTTGCAATTGCCGCATCGACACCCGGTTTCGCCGCCAATCCGTCCGGCGTCTGGTCCATGACCAATGGCAAGGTCACGGTGAAACTCAGCAACTGCGGCAGCAATCTCTGCGCCCGCATCATTGGCCTCGCCGAGCCGATCAGCAAGATCGACGGCAAGCCCAAGATCGACCGCGAAAACCCCGATCCGGCCAAGCGCCAGCGCCCGCTTATCGGTCTGTCGATTCTGATCGGCATGAAGCCCGCAGGCGAGGGCAAATGGCAGGGCGCCATTTACAACCCCGACGACGGCAAGGTCTACAGCGGCACGTTGCGCTATAGCGGCGACAGCATCAAGCTCAAGGGCTGCGTGGCGGGAATCTTCTGCCGCACCAACACCTTCGTCAAAGCCAACTGATAACATCGATGGGCGGCACGTGAGACCGGGCCGCCCGGTCACCTTACAATCAGATTGCCGCGGAACTCGACGAAACAGTCCCTGATTCCGAAGAAGTTCGCAAAGCGTCCCTTGATCGCCACCGTGGCCGTTTCCGGACCGATGCTGCCCGGCGCCTGTTGCCACACGGTGATCGCCCCGGCTTTGGAGATCAATCCAGCCCTGCTGCTCACGCCGCTGCCGGCATAATTGACGCCCGCTTGAAAATCGTTGTTGAGCATCGCCATCACCATCGACGACCGGCTGGTGACATAGGCCAGATAGGAATCCCCGCCATTGCCGAGGCCAGCACCGCGCGGACGGTAAATGACCCGCGCCGAGTCGTTCGCCTGAAACGTCGATGTGCACTGGCTCACGCCGCTGACGGCCGAAATGAACACATTCCCGACAAAAACCGTATCGGCCACCGCCGGCCGGATCGGCAGGAGCGCCAGCAGCGCGGCAAATACAAATCGCTTCATGCCAGCCTCCCAGGGAGATCGCTGCGGTCAGTGGACTTCGGGGTGCCGCGCATCAGTCTGGCCGCTTGCTGTAGGCGGCGCGGAATGTAACGTCGCAACCGGGAACATAGAGAAAATCCCTGATGGTCCCCCGCAGCGTGACGTTTTCCGTCACCAGCCCGATGACCGCCGGGTTCTGCGCGAAACTGTTGTAACGAACCCCGATATTGGCCTTGATGACGCCGCTGGAGTCATGACCGAAGACGGCGGCGGTTCCGGACGGCATGGCACCCTTATCCAGCACCATGGCGAACATGCTCATCTGGTTGGCCAGAAACGTCACGGTGGTATTGGCTCCGTTCTCGTCGATGTTCTTGGGGCGCAGAACGCTGCGCACCACGCGCCCCGCCGCCGGGCCCAGCGCCAGGTCGGCATTGCAATTGCCGGAGGCGGAATCGATTACCGCCTCGCCCTGCCACACCACGACGGCTGATTTCGCCGGCAGCGTCCCGAAAAACGCCGCGATTGCCAAGCCTAATGGCAAGGTAATTCGAGAATGTAGGAAATACCACGTCTTGACTGGCATCGCTGTATACTCCGCCTGGCCGCCACAACCTCAGGTGATGAACGATATCCCAATTCCATGTGATTGCAAGGCGGGTCCGGCGATCCAAAATGACCGGGACCGCGGCCAGTCTTTTGCATCTGGAAGCAAGATTGGTTAGGAATGCGTAACCGCCGGAGGTCACATGTCTCAAACTGAGACACTTTTACTCGTCGTCCTTGGGTTTGCCCTGGCAACGCTCATCGCATTGTTCGCCGGCCGCCTGCTATGGGCGGCGGCCTTGAAGCTGGGCGCCCGGCGCATGCAGAAGCAGGTTCCGACCACCCTCGTCGGGCTGCAGACCGAGCGCGACCGGCTGCGGGCCGAATATGCCATGCTGTCGCAGCGCCTCGGCACCCGCCTCGAAGCCGCCAAGCTGAAGATGGCCGAACAGATGGCTGAAGTGAGCCGCCACCGCAACCGGCTGGAACTGCTGGAAACCGAAAAACAAGCCCACGCGTCCGCCATCGCCGGGCTCAACGGCCAGATCAGCGAGTTGAATGACCAGCTGCGCGCCGCCCGCACCGTGCAGGCTGAAATGCAACAGACGATTACTGAAAAGCAGGCCGCCCTCGAACTGGCACGCGGAGATCTCACCACGGAATTGAACCGTCCCGCCTTGGAGTCCGAAACCCTGTCCGCATACGCCGGAGAAGAACCCGGGCGCCGCCAGCGCACCGGCATCGACCGTCTGAACGCACTGGCCCAGACCGTAGCCCTTGACCGCGATGGCCCGCGTGACCCCGGATTCGACCTGCCGGCCCTGCCCTTGGCGGCGCCCGAACCGCCCACCGACCCGCTGATTATGGCCAAGCTCAAGGAGGCCGAACAGGAAACCGGCGACTTGCAGAAGGAACTCGAAAAGCTCGATGCCGAATGGTCAAAACGCCTTGAGGAAATGCAGAGTCAGACCGGGCAGAACGGCGAAAACACACCACCGCCCACAGCCGTTGCCAATGTCATTTCGTTGGCCAACCGCATCCGCGACCTGAAGAAGGGCATCGGCGCCGGCTGACGCTATTCCTCGCTGCCGCTGCCCGCCTCGTTGTTGCGCCGCGTCAACGCCTTGACGTCACTACCGGCCTCGTCCAGAAACAGCAGCAGAGTGTGATCGACTTTCACGCCGCGGACTTTTCCGAGAACGTCAAGAAAGTCGCTCTCCTTCTGCATGATCTCCGCAGCACAAGCCATCATGGTAGAGGCCAGCGGCTTTATCGTTAGATGACCTTCGTGCTGCTCGTATGTCCCGGTAAAGCGGTTGCAACCACCAAATCCGAACACCTGGCCCGAGCCAGCGAAACTGATGTAGCGGGCTCCCTCGCCGTCATCGCCGACCACACCCCACTCGCTGCCCTCAATCATCTCCTCATGCGCCAATGCCGCAGTGGAAAGAGCGGCACATGCCGCCACCGGAATAAGAAACCTCATGCCCATCGGAATCCTGCCCTATCGGACTGTCGAATCAAACATCCAACATTGATAGACCAAAGCCAGTGGACAACGGAACAACTTCGGCGGACGCTACTGCCTGCCGAAACCTGTTCCTGAAGGCGGGGCCGAGCCGCCGCACTTGCCGCCTTGCGGCGTCAGGGGGACACTCGACTCCCGGCTGGTTCAATTGGAAACAAAGCGCAACTGTCCGGAACATGCCAGACAGTTGCGCTGAGTTTATCAGCCGCGCCAGACGGCGCCGGTTCTGGAATTCACATAGACGACGCCGCGCCGGCCGTAGCGAATCGCGCGGAATGTATACGTGGAACCCCTGCACTCGACGGTCGAAACGTTGCGGTAGCCCTTATTGACAACCTGTGCCTTGGCCCGTCCGCACGACATCTGTGCCGTGGCGGCGCGGCCCGGGCGATACCAGCCATATCCGCGGCGGTATCTATAATCAGGACCGACCTGATAGCCGTAGTGCGGGAGACCGAGGAAAATGCGCACGGTGGTTTTCGCTTCGGCGGTCGGAACCATGCCAACAACCAGGGCTGCGGCGACGGAGGCGGCGATAATGAAAGTCTTCATTGGGGAACTCCTTTGCGTTCGTAAGTAACAACGTCCACCGCGGGAAATGGTTCCCGCACCCGGGACTGCAGCCGTTGGTGCCGTGCGCTGATTGCGTATTGCAAACACCCACGGGCTCCCCCATTCGCCGATGTTTGAGTGGGGGGTGTGATAGTGTTCAAATCAACCCGCTATCGCCGATTTGCCGGGGGCGACTTCAACTTGCACGGCGGGCGCTTGTTTTTGCTTATAGATAACAGTTACATGAGTTGACGGCGGTACGGGCGTGGCAACGGTCCGGGCCAGATGGAACACCGGGCCCGAGAAGGTGATCACGATGGCCAGCGCAAAGGGCGCGACAATCCTGATCAAATGCGTTCTGGTGATATGTGTCATGCGGACTTAACGGTCTGGAGGAACATATGGTTCCGAACACCGTGACACATCCGCGTGAGTTCGCAGCGGCCGGCTCACAAAAAAGACCCTTGCACCGCCAGGGTACAAGGGCCAGTCTTGGGGGGGAATTGCCAGCCTGCCGGCATGCGGCAGGCCTGCAAATCTCAAACGCACCCGGGCGGGAAAAGTTCCACGCCACTGCGAAATTAGCCCGCTTCATCTTCAAAAGGCGCAGCTGTGACGATCCCCAGCGGCATGAAAGCCAACTCGATTCTGCAGACGACGCCTTCCGGTTCGAACCAGCGTTCGACCACCGCCCCGGGAAGGCTCTGTTCGATCAATGTCGAGCCGAAGCTTCGCCGGGCCGGCAAATTGACCTTCGGGCCGCCGCGCTCGCGCCATGTCAGGATCAGCAGCTTCGCGCCCATCTCCTTGTCTTCGACTTTCCAATCCAGTTCAATTCTGCCGTGCGCCGAGGAATGCGCGCCATGCTTGATGGCGTTGGTGGCAAGTTCGTTAAAGATCAGCGCAAGCGGAACGGAATGTTCCGCCGCGAGAAAAACCGGCGGGCCGGAGATCGTCAGCCGATCGCCTTCGTGGACGGCGATGGTTGACAGTTGGTGCCGGGCGAGCGCCTGCAGCTCGGCGAATTTCCAGTCCGTCGCGGTCAGGATGTCCTGGGCGGCGGCCAGGCTGTGCAGCCTGCCCGAAAAGGCTTCGGCGAAATGCTGCGGATCGGGCGACGCTTTCAGGGTGGCGCGCAAAATCGATTGCAGCACGGCGAAGGAATTCTTGACCCGGTGGGCGAGTTCGCGGGTCATCATTTTCTGGCGCGCCTCCCATTCCTTACGGTCGCTGATATCGTGCATCACCACCGAAAGCGCGGTCACCGAGCCGTCCGGCGCCTTCACGGGCGCCACCGCCACCGAGACATCGACCAGGGTTCTATTCTTGCGCAAGCGCCGCGTATCGAAGGGTTCGACGGCTTCCCCCGCCCGGGCGCGCGCCCCGGTTTCGGCCTGCTCCTGGCGTTTGCCGGGTTCGGCGAGCATTGAGATGGGCTTGCCCATCGCTTCCGCTTCCGAATAGCCGAAAAGTTGCTCCGCCGCGCCGTTCCACGCCTCGATCCGCCCATCGAGCGTCACACCGAAGAGTGCATCGTGGGAAGCGCCGGCGACGGCCGCCATGCGCGCCTGATCGGCTTCGGACCGTTTGCGCTGCGTGATATCGTGGCTGGTTTCCAGGATAAAACTTTCACCCTCGGATTCGATCAGCTGATGGCGGCTCTCCACGACGATTTTGCGGCCATCTTTGGCGCGATGCTCGATCTCGCCGGTCCAACTCTTGAATTCGGAAAGCACCGCCATGAGCCTGGCGATTTCCAGCGGGTACATTGAACGCAACAGCTCGTGGCTCAACCGGCCCAGCGCTTCTTCGCGCGTGAAGCCATAAAGCTGTCCGGCGCCCCGGTTCCATTCGACGATGCCCCGCGTCGCATGCCAGACGATAATCGGCTCGAAGGACAGTTCAATGAGATTGGCTTGCAGGTGCCGCGCCGCTTCGGCCCGCTTGCGCGCCGTGATGTCGACGGTGGCTCCCGCCGTCCGCACGATCTCGCCCGCGGCGTTGCGAAACACCCGGCCCGAATCGAGCACCCAGACATAATGGCCGTCCTTGTGCCGCATCCGGTATTCGAGGACGTAACGGTCATCGGCCGCCACGTAGTCGCAATAGCGCGCCGCTTGCATGCGTTTGGCGTCCTCGGGGTGGCGCAATGCCGCCCAGCCCTCGGCTGTCGCGGCAATGTCGTCGGGCCGCCAGCCCAGGATTTGCGTCAATCCCCCGCTCCGCCAGATCTTGCCGCTCACCGCGTCATAATCGTAAATCAACGCGCCGGCGGCGAATTCGGCGGCATCGAGTCGCTCGGCTGCCGTGCGCAGGGCGGCTTCGGTTTCGATCTGCCGCGTCACGTTCTGGGTGACACCAAGGGACCGCAAGGCCTTTCCCGCGCCGTCCCGGATGAAGCGGCCATGCGACCGCCAGGCGCCGCGATCGCCTCCGGGCTCAACTCCCCGGAAGTGCAACAAATATGTCTCCCGCCCGCCCGCCATGGCGGCGGAAAATTCCGCATTGATGCGAGCCCGGTCCTGCGGAAAGACGAAGAAAGCCCCTGAATCCGTGTCGTCCGTAAGATCGCTCGCGGCGCAGCCAATGACCGTGGCGGCGTTGCCGGCCCATTTGATCTTGCCGGTCGCGAAGTCCATTTCCCACACGAACATATCGGCGGCCTCGGTGGCGAGACGCAGGCGCTCTTCGCTTTCGCGCAGATTTTCCTCCGCGATCAGCGCCCTGCCGGCCTGAACATCATCGCCGTTTTTCACATCCACGGTCCTGATGACAGCAAGGTGCCATGCCCGAAGTGAGGAGCCAACCGGAGCCCGCTTGAGCCCGGCCCTCGCGATCGTTTCAAAATATGCATGGTAACTCTGTTTAACGCTGCCGTGGCGGAGTGGTTCCATGCGACTGCACATTTCTTTCCGGCCGCCAGGTTGATCGGGAACGAGTAGCGCGGCGGGGCGTTGTCTGGCGGCGTGGGCCGGCGTGTCAACCGGACGCGACGGCATAAGGAACGCAGCGGTTTTTCCGGTCTCCCGCCGCGGCCAACGAAAAGGCAGCCGAGCCTTTGCCCCGTCCGCCGGCCCGCCAGTCTGCCCGCCGGAATAAGCGGCCGAAATTCAACGGTGATGTGCATAGGCACACGTCTCTCAAACCAAAAAAACCACGGGGATGCGATCCCCGTGGCCAGACAGCGGCAGAAAGTGGGGGCACTCTCAGGCCGCTTGGGCTTCCGCGTTGACGGTTGTACGCGCCAGTTCGGAGAGCGCTTCATCCGTCGTCCTTTCCTCCTCGAGCGTCGCGTCCAGGAGCTCTGGCGCGCCATCGAGGCCCATTTCCTCGGCCCAGCACTTCAGCGTGCCGTAGCGCGACATTTCGTAATGCTCGACGGCTTGCGCGACACCGATCAATCCGGCGTCAAGGGCGGGCGAATCCTTGTAGTCCTCGATCACGCCTTCGCCTTCCTTGATGATGCCCATGATCGCGTCGCAGGTCTTGGCCACCGGCTTGGCATCGATCAGGCCGAACACCTCTTCGAGCCGCTTGATGTGGCCTTCGGTCTGTGTCCGGTGCTTCTCGAAGGCCTTCTTGAGGTCCGGGGAATGCGCCGCCTTGGCCATTTTCGGCAGGGTTGCGTAAATCTTCTTTTCGGCGAAATAAATGTCCTTCAGCGTGTCGTGGAAGAGTTCGTCGAGCTGCTTGGGGGATTTAGCCATGTTAGTCTCCTGTTGAAGTTGTTGGTGAGCCGCCCGCGGCAGCGGGCGGCACGTTAAGGTCAGGACGCGCGCCTGATCCGGTCGTTGCGGTCATCGCGGGTTTCGTCCGCGTCATATGGTTCGGCCAGCGGATCAAACGTGTTCCAACCGGACTTGCGGTATTCATCGCTGCGATGCGCGGGGTCGATCGGCTGATGGCGGTTCAAAATCGCCTGGACGCGGGGGGCAAGGCTGTCAGACGTTCTCACCGACAGGAGCGTGCCGCCGCGGCGGACCGCTTCGGAGTAGACCTGGGCATGATCTTCGGACACACCCGCATCGACAAGCGCGCCGACGATGCCGCCGGTTGCTCCTCCCGCCAGGGCGCCGAGAGCCGTGGCCGCCAACCAGCCTGCCGCGACGACCGGGCCAACGCCTGGAATGGCCATGAGGCCAAGGCCGGTCAGCAGTCCCGCGGTTCCGCCGGCCACGGCGCCGATGGCGGCTCCGGTGCCCGCAGGCGATGCATCTTCCACATCCTCATGACGGTCGCTGACGGCCTTGTTGGCCAGCAGGCTGATTTCGGAGGATGGGATGCCCGCCGCTTCGAGTTCCTTCACTGCATTCTGGGCCTGCAGGTAACGGTCGTAGACTTTGGTGATCGTCTGCATTTTATGATCCTTCATTGCGTTCGCTGTTGAGATAACTTAGTTGGCAACCACGTTGCCTTTGAAGTCGACGGCGATGTTGCCGCTCTTGCCGTCCTTCATGGCGGTGCCGCGCCAGATGCCATCGGCGTCCTTGGTCAGGGCTGAAACCGAGACATAGCCGGCCCCGATGGCCCGGTCCTTGGCCTGCACTTCGGTAAAGCTGTTGGCACCGGCAAGCGGGGCGCCTTCATCGATGGCCGCCGTGACGAACACATCCGCCTTGCAGTTGTCGAGGAAGACCGACTGGGTGAAGGTGCCGTCGGCTGACACGTCCTTGCCGGCCGAACGCATGAAGGCGCCATAACGCTCGGCTTCAACACCATTCAGTGTGCCGTTGGCATCGGTATCGGCCTTCGTCCACTGCGCGGCGCACTCGGCTTCGGTCATCGCCAGCGCCGGGCTGGAGAACGCCACAAGGGTGGCTGCGGCAAATAGTAATTTCTTCATTGGGGACCTCTCGTATCAAGTTTGATGTCGGCCGCCTCAGCTGGCGGATGAGCCCACAACGCGCGTGGCGCGCCATGGTTCCCTCGGCCGATGTCACGAATCGAAACCGGTTGCTGAGGCGGGCGCGAGATGAAGCGCCAAACCGCCATGGAACCTAACCTGCGCGCAAGGCGTTGAGACGGTTCACCAGCAAAGGATAAAGCCATGAGCATGATCGATCCCAAGGGCGTGCAGCCGGAAGCGCTGTCGCGCTTCGCCGAAGCGGCGCGCGATGACGACGGCAAGCCGCACAAGCCGGGCCTCGTCGCGGATAAGCACACCAAGCCGATTCCGGTTGATCCGAAACTGAAACAGGATGCCGCCACCAAGGTGTTGCGCGAAGGCGTGCTGCATCGCGATGAAGGAGCGGACGAGGCCATCGCCAAGCTTCCCGACCGCATCGCCAAGAAGAAGTGACGTGCTCACCGAGAAGCGCGACCTCAGGACCGGGGTGCCGCTGTGGCTCGCGTCCGGGGCACCCCGGTTGGCACCTTTGCGTAAGGGCGCAAGCCCGCGCGCCGATGTGGTGGTCGTTGGCACCGGCATTTCCGGAGCGCTCGCCGCCGATGCGCTTTTGAACGCTGGCTTTTCCGTGCTGGCCGTCGACCGGCGCAAACCCATGTCCGGTTCGACGCCGGCCAGCACGGCACTTCTGCAATCGGAACTCGATACGCCGCTTCTTGAACTCGCCAAGAAACTCGGCGCCACAAATGCGGCGCGCGTCTGGTGGCGTTCGGCGCAAGCCGTGCAAGGCCTATGCGATCGTATCGCCGACTTGCGCATCGATTGCGATCTCGTAGCGCGCAGCACGCTCTATCTTCCCGGCAATGTTCTCGACGCCAACGCACTCAAACATGAAGCCGTGGCACGCCGGAAGCTTGGCCTAAGGTCCGTCCATATCGGCCGCGAGGAATTGCGCTTGATGAGCGGCGTCAACATGCCGGGCGCCATCCTGTCGGAGGGCAATGCCGAAGCCGATCCTGTCAAGCTTGTCGCGGGCCTGTGGCAAAATTTCCTGAAGAACGGCGGACGCCTGGCGGACGATGTCGAAGTCACCGAGGTCGACTCGTCGCGCGGCGCGGTTCGTCTCGCGACAAGGAGCGGCGCAACGATAACCGCGAAACATGTGGTATTTTGCACCGGATACGAACTGATGAAGTTCGCCAGGCCAAGAGGTTACAAGGTCATCTCCACCTGGGTGCTCGCCACCAAGCAACAGCCGAAAAATTTATGGCCATCGAAGAGTCTGATCTGGGCGGCAGCCGATCCCTATCTCTACATGCGCACCACCGCGGATGGCCGCATCATCGCGGGCGGCGAAGACGAACCATTCTCCGATGACGCAAAACGCGATGCGCTCATTCCGCAAAAAATCGCCGCCATCGCGCGCCAGGCGAAGAAGCTGATGCCGCATGCGGACTTCACGGCGGAGTATTCCTGGGCCGGCAGCTTCGGCGAAAGCCCCACCGGCATCCCCGCCATCGGCCCGGTGAAAGGCCTGCCCGGCTGTTATGCGGTATTGGGCTTTGGCGGCAATGGCATCACCTTCAGCATGTTGGCGGCCCAACTCGTATCGCGCCACATCCAGGGCATCAAGGATCCGGACGCCGGGATTTTCGCGCTCTAGGCCGCCGTGGGCAACTGCGAAGCGAACGAAGCGCGGGTGAGCGAGACCGTCGTGCCCTTGCCGCTGCTTACGGTTTCCACTTGCGCATCGAGCTGCTGGGCCAGCGCCTTCACCAGCATGGTGCCGAGACCCTTGGATTTTGCGCCCTCCACCTTCCGCGGCATGCCAATGCCGTTATCGGAGACCGACAGCTTCCAGTCCTTGTCCTTCACTTCATAGCCGACCACGATGCGTCCGCCCGCGGCGCCGTCCGGAAAGGCGTGCTTCAGCGCGTTGATCACCAGCTCGGTGACGATGAGGCCGAGGCTGACAGCCTCTTCCGATGGCACCGCGCCGGTGCCCGCCACCACCTCAAGCGTGACATCGCGCCGCTCGCTGATCATCGATGCCGAGAGCGAGTCGCAGAGCGACTTGAGATATTGCCCGACATCGATGTACTCGCCCTTGCCCGTGGCCTTGAGATGCTGCTGCAGCGTGGCCACCGACATGACGCGGCGATGGGCGTCTTCGAGATGGCCGCGCGTTTCTTCGGATTGCACCAGGCGGGCTTTCATCAGAAGAATGCTGGCGATGATCTGCAGGCTGTTGGCCACGCGGTGGCTCATCTCCGCGAACAGCATGTCCTTCTGCTCGCTCAACACCTCGAGTTTGCGCTCCGCCACGCGCCGCTCGGTGATGTCGCCGATCGACAGCAGCAACGTCGTATTGGCGTCGCCCTCGTAAAAGACCTTGCGGGCGTTGAGCAGCATGGTGCGGCGGCCGATGCGCGGGAAATCATACTCGACTTCAAAATCGTCCATCACGCCGTGTTCCGGGATGATGCGCTCCAGGAGCTCGCGCAAGGCGGGATTGTTCCACTCGCCTTCACCCAGCTCGTAGACCAGCCGCCCGCGGGTGAGCTCCGGCGTTGTCGCGAACGTCGCATAGAACGACCGGCTGGCGGCGGTGACACGCAAGTCGGAATCGAGCACAAGGAGCGCGTCACGCACCGTATCGACCATGGCTTGCGCCAAGGCGTGGCGGTCGGAGATGCTGTTCATCTGGCCCTCACGGGGCCGCAAAGACCCCAATGGTTCAAGCTATACGCTTATTGCAGTGCGATAGCGAAGCCATTCGTGCACCCTCTTGCAATGCGCACCTCCGCCATCCATATACCATCCAGCGAGATGGTAAAACGAGATGACCGCAGACCTACATCAATTGCCAAACCGATCCGGCGACAGCGAAAAAATCACCATAAATCTGGGGTTTGTCGATCTCGGCCATATCGATCTCCTGGTTCAGGACGGGTTTTATGCCAACCGTACGGACTTCATCCGTACCGCGATCCGGAACCACATTGCATCCCACGCGGGCGATGCCCGGAAATCCATCACCCGCCAGACCCTCGAACTGGGGTTGAGGCACTTCACCAGGGCCGACCTGGAAGCCGTCCGGGCGGCGGGCGAGAAACTGCACATCAAGGTTCTGGGGTTGGTTTCACTCTCCCCGGATATCTCTCCGGAACTGGCGCTGGCCACCATCGAGTCCATCACCGTCCTCGGCGCGCTCCATGCAAGCAAGGAACTCAAAACCGCGCTGGGCGTTCGCATCCGATAGCCCGAAACCGCATTTCGAATATTCAGAAAGACGAGACAATGACCATAACATTGAACGAAGTCATGACGTCGGCGATGGGCTTGATCCGCGAGCGCAAGTTGAGCGAGGCAACGGCGGTCATTCAGAATGGCCTGCAATCGAAGCCGCCCGGACGGCCCAGAAGGCCGCTGCGCGAGGTTGTCGATATTCTAAGGCTGAAGAAGCCGCCCGCTTACGATTTCGATGCCGTTCCGCAGTCCGGCAATGTGGCTTGGCGCGAGATGCCGGAGGGGGTACGGATGTTGTCCCGCTCCTTTTCCTGCGCGGCAGGCCAGCGCAACTACAAGCTCTATATTCCCGGCAACACCACCGGCAAGAAACGTCCGTTACTTATCATGCTGCATGGCTGCACGCAGAACCCGGATGACTTTGCCGCCGGCACCCGCATGAATGCCTTGGCCGAATCGAGCGGCATGCTGGTCGCCTACCCCGGGCAATCGAAGGCCGCCAATCCATCGGCGTGCTGGAACTGGTTCGATCCCAAGGACCAACGCCGCAGCGCCGGCGAGCCTTCGATCATCGCCGGCCTCACGCAAGAAATCATGGCCGCGCACAATGTCGATCCGGCCCGCGTGTTCATCGCCGGTCTATCGGCGGGAGGCGCCATGGCCGTCATCATGGGCGCCACCTATCCTGAACTTTATACCGCCATCGGCGTTCATTCGGGCTTGCCCTATCGTTCCGCCAGCGACGTGGTCTCGGCCTTCGCCGCCATGCGCGGCGACAGCCGCAGCGTCATGCCGACCGCCCCGAAGCGCACCATCGTGTTCCACGGAGATGCCGACCGCACCGTTCACGCCTCGAACGGCATGCACATCGCCGGGGAAGAACACCGCGAAAACACTGCCGCTTTCGCGGCCACGCAGAATGCCTCCGCCGGCGGAAGGGCTTACACCCGCACCGTCACGCGAGACAGGGATGGTCTCCCGGCAGTCGAACATTGGCTCATTCACGGCGGCGGTCACGCCTGGTCTGGCGGCAGCCCCGCCGGAAGCTTCACCGATCCGCAGGGGCCGGACGCTTCCAGCGAGATGGTGCGCTTTTTTCTCGCGCCGTGACGATTACAAAACCACTTTGCCGGTAATAGAGAGTCCTGGCTGGTGCTGCGCCGTGCGCGGCCGGATCGCTCATGGCGATGACCGCACCATCCCTGGAATTGCTTCAACGCCGGACGGTGGCGAAGGTTGCGGACAGGCCGGCCGGCGCAATCGCCTTCAGGGGCGCCTCGAGTGTCCACGAGACGCCCGTGGTCTCGAAGCGGAGTTTCACCTCGCCGTTGACGACCCTGGCAAGCGAACTTTCGATGATCACGTGGCCGAAGCCTTTTCGGGTGGGCGCCTTGACGGGCGGGCCGCCGCGTTCGGTCCATGACATGCAAAAGCGCGCGCCGGGCCCTTCGCCGTCGATCGACCAGCCGATCGCCAGCGTGCCTTTGGGGGCCGCCAACGCTCCGTACTTGCTGGCATTGGTGGCCAGTTCGTGCAGCGCCAGTCCGAGACTCTGAAGCACATCCGCCTTCAGGCTGACCGGCGGCCCAACCGCCGTGATCCTTCTGCCGTCGATACCGCCAAACGGAGCGAGCTGGGCTTGCACCAGTTCATCGAGCGGCACGCCTTTCCAATCGCGCTTGACGAGCAGGTCGTGCGAGGCGCCGAGGCCCTGGATGCGCCGCGAGAAGGCGGCAACGAAATCCTCGATCGTGGTGTTGCGCCGCGCCGTCTGGGTGGCAATGGCCTGGATGATGGCCAGCAGGTTCTTGGCGCGGTGGGTGAGTTCGCCCAGCACGATCTGCAGATGCTCGTCGGCACGCTTGCGGGCGGTGATATCGACGTTGGTTCCGAGCAACCTGGCTGGAACGCCATGCGAGCCGGCGATCACTTCGCCCCGCGTTTCGATCCAGACGGTGCCGACATCGCCGCGGATGACGCGGAATTCGTCGGAGAACGGGCCGGGCGTGGAGGCCGCGAGCTTGTAGCTGGTTTCGATTCTGGCGCGGTCATCGGGATGGATGAGGGCCAGCAGCCGCCCAAGGGCGCCGTCCGCCGCCTCGCCCGCCGCCGCATCGAGCCCCAAAACCGCCTGGCCATTGGTCAGGCCCGACACCACGCCCTTCTTCAGGTCAATGTCGATAATCGCCATGCCGGCGACACCCAATGCCAGGCGCAGGCGCTTCTCGTTGTCGGCGATCGCCCGCTCGGCGGCAAAGCGCATGGTCACGTCGCGCCAGCAGCTCACGGCGCCGATGATCCGGCCCGCGCCGTCGCGCACCGGATTGACCGACACCTCGATTTCGATCTCGGTGCCATCGGGCCGCTTGACCAGAAAATATTCCTCGGCAATCGATTCCCCAAGGCGGCTGGCGCGGTACAGCGGCAGCTGCTCCACGACCGGGCGCGTCAGGCCATCGCGGAACCAGATGCCGAAGGATTCCGCGTGATTACCGGCCAGCACGTTCAATTGCTCGACCCGCCGGCCGGATAGCTCGACCGCCTTCTTGCTGTTGGCAATGACGCGGAAATCCGGGCCGCCGACGACGGTGATGCCTTCCGGCACATGTTCGAGCAGCGTATCGAGCAGTGCCTTGCCCTCCTCGGCCTCACGTTGCGAGCCGCGCAACTCGGTATCGAGTTGCGTCAGCCGGTCGCGGATTTCAGCGCCTTCGGATAAAAAAGTTTTGATCTGCGGAATCGGCCCGGGCTTGCCCAATTCCCCGGCGGCGGCCAGCGTTTGCCGGATGAGATTGGCCAGCGGCAACTGGAACAGATAGGCAAGCAGCACGCCGAATGTGACCGCCAGAAGGCTCGCCGCGTAGAGGTTGCTCCATGCCTCCGCCAATGGTGCGTCGAGCACCGCATGCGGCACGCAAACGGTGGTCGTCCAGCCGGTGACCTGGGACTGATGGAACGACATGATCGACGCGTGGCCGTTGATGCCGGCATCGAACACCGTCGGGTCGGCATGCGACCTGTCTGCGAGGCGGTATTCGATTTTTTTGCCCACCAGTTGAGGCTCGGTGCTGGCAAACACGATGCCGGTGCGGTCGCTCACCGCCGCGCACCAGCCTTCCGGCAGGAGTTGCTGTTCAAGGACGGTCTCGATGCGCTTGGGTTCCGACGCCACAATGAGCACATATCGGACTTCACTTCCGACCAAGACGGGCAGAGTGACATTGAAGACGCGCGACTGCGCCACCTTGCCAAAAAAAATGTCCGACACATCGAACTTGCCGGTCTCAACTTTGCGGAACTGCAAGAGGTTGAGCGACGCCAG
>JANPCS010000555.1:0-3094 GCA_031431065.1 Hyphomicrobiales bacterium
CGCCCTTGAACATCGGCACCATCACGCCCATCGAGGAGCCATGCGCCTTCAAGCAAGCCTGACGTCTCTTGATGGAATCATCAGCCGAAGCAAAGTCAAACGTCGCGCCGAGGCCCAGCGCCACAACGCTTCCGAGAGCCGCCAATTTCCAGGTATTTTTCGCCTGCATCTTTATTTTCCTCCGCAATGTTTCAAATCCGGGAATGCTCCCGCAACAGGGATACACGCCAATAGTGTATCTTCTTCCATCACAGTTTCGTGTCAGTCAAGATGGTTCAGGATTTTTTTACCCTGCCGCAATGAAGCCCGCTTCGGGTCAAGCCTCTGCCCCATGAGGAGAGCACGACTGCATCTCACATGGCCATGAACGGAAAATGAACGTGACATTTCAAACCGGTTCAGACGAGCGGGCTTAGGGTGTCTTTAAGTTCAACGCATTAAGATAGAGAATTGTGATCAAGGTGGAAGACATGGGACAAGCTCAAACAGCCAAGCCGGAGCAGACGGCCAAGCGCAAGGCGAAGCTGAGCCCGGAGCTCAATGAATTTCTACACATGCTGAAGTCGCTCGAAAGCGAATTCGATGCAGGGCCAGCGAAGCGTTAAATCAGTTGTGGTGAGTATGACGGCAACCAGGGCGGGATTTTCCCGCCCTTTGCTGTTTTGGGGAGTGCCTCAGCCGCGCAGTTCGCGCACCGTGGCGCGGCCGACGACGAGAAGCAGCTTGAGGGCTTCCTGCCGGGCGCTTTCCGATAGCGCCAGTTGCACCCTGCGGGCGGCGGAGGCCAGGCGGGGGGCGGCAAAGGTCCGCCCGAGGCTTGCCAGCTTCTCGGCGAAAATCAGCACCGAACCATCCTGCTGCCCATACAGAATATGTTCAAGCTGGTTCACACAGACATCGATATCGCGGCAGGCTATTGCCGAGAGTTCATGCCAGATGCTGGCGGTAATGCCGGAGCGCAGCGCGGTAAGAGCTTTATGGTCAATCACCGGCGGCGCGCACTCTGAGGGCTGCTGCCACAGCAGGGCGGAGCGTACGGCGTCATGCAACTCATTGCGGTTGGCCGGTTTCGGGAGCGCAATGTCGAAGGTGTCTTTCCATTGGCCGGTACGCATCGAGTCGGCCAGAAAGGCCGAAAGCGCCATCAACGGCGTGGCTGCGGCGGCCCCGCCCATGCGGCGAATCGAGCGGGCGGCGGTGATGCCGTCCATGACGGGCATCTCGATATCGAGCACGATGACATCGAAACGATTTTCGCTGGCGCTCTGGACGGCGTGTTCGCCATGTACCACAGCCTCCACGTCACAGCCCATGCCCTTCAGCATGGCCGAGGTCAGAACCCTGATCGGATCGCAATCCTCGGCCAGCAGCAGGCGCGGCCTGGCACCGCTTTGCGAGCGCAGCTGCAAAGACTTGCGTTCAACGCCCGTTGCGGCAGCAAGCGGCTGTCCCATTGTCAATTCCAAACCCATTTTCACACTTGATTCAAATTAGCGGCGAAAAGGTTTTCGATTGGTGCACCGCTAGCGCGTGCTGGCGGTGTGGTTAATGTTTTCCGAACAGTTGCCGCTACTTGGTGCCGAACATGCGGTCACCGGCATCACCAAGACCCGGAACGATATAGCCATGGTCGTTGAGATGACTGTCGACGGCTGCTGTGAAGACCGGCACATCGGGATGTTCGGCGGCAAAATGCCGGATGCCTTCAGGCGCCGACAACAGGCAGACGAGGCGGATGTCCTTCGCACCCTTTTCCTTCAGCCGCTTGATGGCATAGGAGACCGAGTTGCCGGTGGCCAGCATGGGATCGACGACGATGACCGGGCGTTCGGCAATGTCTTCGGGCACCTTGAAGTAGTATTCGACCGGCTGCAGGGTTTCCGGATCGCGGTACAGACCGATATGGCCGACGCGCGCCGAGGGCATCAGGTCGAGCATGCCTTCGAGCAACCCGTTGCCAGCCCGCAGGATCGACACCACCACCAGCTTCTTGCCCTTGAGAATCGGCGCCTGCATTTCGGCCAGCGGCGTTTCGATGGTGTGCATGGTGACGGGTAAGTCGCGGGCCACCTCATAGGCGAGCAGCAGGCTGATCTCGCGCAGCAGCTGGCGGAATACCGCCGAGGGCGTGTGTTTGTCGCGCATCAGGCTTAGTTTGTGGAGGATCAGCGGATGGTTCACCACATGCAAGGACTTGGGCATTTCGGTCTGAGCCATGGGACATACTCCTCTTCGCCTTGTGTAATGCGGAATGCTGGCCGCCATTTCAAGGCTGGAGCGCGGTCATCCACGGTTTTGCGCCGTCTCAGACGAAAGAGGGCTTGCGAATGGCTTGCGGCATCGCTATATCGGTAATCGTTACAGTTACAGAAAGAAACGCTCATGGCTGCCGCTCGCCCTATCGCCTCTGGAACCCGCATCGGCCACGTGCACCTCAAGGTCGCCAATCTGCAGCGTGCACTGGATTTCTACGCCGGTGTGCTGGGGTTCGAGTTGCAGCAGCTCTACGGCACCCAAGCCGCCTTTATCTCGGCGGGCGGCTATCATCATCACATTGGCCTCAACACCTGGGAAAGCGAAGGCGGTTCGCCGCCGCCGCATGGCACCACGGGCCTGTTCCATCTGGCCATCCTCTATCCCAACCGGGCCGATCTTGCCGACGCGCTGAGAAGGCTTACCGCCCACAAGATCGAATTGGACGGTGCCTCCGATCACGGCGTTTCAGAAGCGCTTTACCTGCGCGATCCCGACGAGAACGGCGTCGAATTGTACTGGGACAGGCCGGAAGCCCAATGGCCGCGCAACGCCGAGGGCGGGATAGCCATGTTCACCCGGCGCCTTGATCTTAACGACCTCATCAACAACAAAGCGTGAAGGAAAACCACATGACGAAAGTTCTCGTTCTCTATTACTCAGCCTGGGGCCACATGGAACAGATGGCCTATGCCGCCGCCGAGGGAGCCAAGGAAGCCGGCGCCACGGTCGATGTGAAGCGCGTTCCGGAACTGGTGCCGGACGATGTGGCCAAGTCCATGCATTACAAGCTCGACCAGAAGGCGCCGATCGCCATACCGGAAGAACTCGCCAACTACGA
>JANPCS010000556.1:0-15281 GCA_031431065.1 Hyphomicrobiales bacterium
CGTCCGCAGCAGGGGCTGGTCCGCTGAACAATCCTACTTCTGGTGGGCCTTGACCGTCGATCAAATGACTCATCAGTTTACCTACCTCGCGATGGCTGCCGCAGTTGTGGCGAGCTTATGAATAGTCCGGTCGTGACTACAATTGATACCCTTCAGCCATGGCGCCTCGCCCGTCAACGCACCATTCGATTGCGTTATGGGCCACTACAACAACATCGAAGCCACCCAGAAGCTGATTGTCCGGCATGCCGATGAACTTGCGGCAGTGATAATCGAGCCGATGCTGGGTGGCGGCGGTTGCATTCCCGGTGATCCCGAATTCCTGAAGATGTTGCGCGAAGAAACCAAGAGGCACGGAATTGTATTGATTTTCGACGAGGTCATGACATCGCGGCTCCATCCAGAAGGCCTGTCAGCCAAGCTCGGAATCCAGCCCGACCTGAAAACACTGGGAAAATATATTGGTGGCGGCATGAGCTTCGGAGCCTTCGGTGGCAGGAGCGACATCATGGGGCTTTTTGATCCATCGAAGCCGGAAGCCCTCCCACACGCCGGAACCTTCAACAACAATACGCTGACGATGACAGTGGGTCATGTGGCGATGACAGAGATATTTACGCCACCGGCTTGTGAGGCGTTGAATGCGCGAGGCGACAGGCTGCGCGATGACCCAAACGACCTCTTCATGCGCTATCAAGTTGGCATGTCGGCCATGGGGCAGGGCTCGATGATGACCATCCATCCGGATTCGGGACCGATCGCAACACCAGAGCAGCTCGAGGAAACGGACAAGCTCCGGAAACAACTGTTGTTCCTCGACCTTCTTGATCAAGGCATTTACATTGCCGAACGTGGCTTTCTCGCCCTTTCGCTGATGGTGACGGACGACGATTGCCGAAGAGTTGTTGAAGCGGTCGAAAGCCATATCGTGAAACGCCGGGAAGTTCTCAATTGAGTGCTTAGAGCACCGCTGGCAAAACGATACGGCTCATGAGCTGGACGGGCATTTTCCATTGTTCCGCCTGATTGTAGTTGCCAGCGAAAATGACAACGGCCAGCCGCAAGCTCGGGATAATGATCAGCCGCTGTCCGCCATTGCCGTATGCGGCGTACCAGCGCTTGCCGTTGGCAGCCAGCTGGCCCAGCCACCACTGATAGCCGTAACGGAGTCCCGCTTCTGCATGACCACGCGGGCGCATTGACGCGGCGATCCAGTTGGCCGCGACAATACGGCTGCCGTTCCACAAGCCCTTGTTCAAGATCATCTGTCCAATACGGGCGAGATTCCGGGCCGTCAGTCTGAGGCCTGAAGATGCTGCCGGGCGGCCATCCGGCCAGCGCGACCACTCGACGCCATCTATGCCTAAGGGATTGAAAAGAACGTCTTGCGCGAAGTCCTCCAGTTTCGTTCCGGTTCCCTGTTCGATCAGATGGCCCAGCAGTGTTGTCGAACCGCCACTATAGACCCAGCGGCGACCGGGCCTGTCAGACATTGGCTGATCGAGGATGTATTGAATACGGTCCGGCGCACGCTCCATTTGCCGTTCGCCGTTCGCCAAACTCGAATATTGAAAGTCTTCATTCCAAGTCAGACCCATGCGCATCGAAAGCACGTGATCGATGGATATCAAGCGCTTCCACTTGTCGTTGAAGGTATGTCCGTATTCTGGCAGGGCTTCCACAAGTCTTGTTTCCGGAAGGGGTACCAGGTCATTGCTGAGTGCGATGCCGTAGAGCAGGGCGACGATGCTCTTGGTAATCGACCTGAGGTCGTGATTGAGAGACCGCGAATGCTCGGTAGAAGCCAGTTGGCTTCCCCAGTTTTCGTCTCTTCCTGGCAAATAGGTCTCATAGGCCAGTTTGCCGTTTCGCACGATTAACAGGGCATGTAGGCCTATGTGTTCACCTCTCAATATGGCGCTAGCCATATTAGCCGACAGGCTAGATGAAACTCCTGCATCTTCGGGAGTCGGGGTTTCCCAGGAGGGGTTCAGCTTTAGAGACGACATGATTCCCATGGAGCGATCCTATACGCGGCCCCAAAACAATACGAGGTTTCCAATGGGGCTGGATTCGTACGATTTCCTGAGGTATTGAATGAACGTTCAATCAAAAAAACCAAGAGGTGTAATCGTGCTTCAACAGGTTGGCAACCGCTTCAATGCGCAGGAACTCTGGCTGCAGGACAAAGAACATTTTCTCCATCCCTATACCCACTTTGATAGTTTCAAGAAGGAAGGCTCACTCGTTCTAGTCGAAGGCGAGGGTTGTTACGTCACGGATGCCAATGGACGGCGATATTTTGATGGCATTGCTGGAATGTGGTGCGTTAATGCCGGTTATGGCCGGAAAGAGATCGCCGAGACCATGGCCGAACAGGCTATGCAGCTCTGCTATACGACGACGTTTGTCGATGTGACCAATGCACCGGCTGCCCGGCTGGCGGCCAAGCTTGCGGAACTGGCACCCGGAGATCTCAATCATGTGGCCTTCGCAACATCTGGATCCTGCGCGGTCGACACTGCCGTCAGGCTGGCGCACTTCTATCAATCCCGGAAGGGTGAGAAGTCTCGACGCTTTGTCATATCGCGCCGTAACTCGTACCACGGATCGACTTATCTCGGAATGACGATTGGCCTGCGCGAAGGCGATCAATCGGAGCATTTCAACTACGTGCCAGACCTGGTTCATCACCTGTCTGCGCCATACCCATATCGCCGGCCAGAGGGCATGAGTATCGAGGCATTCGGCGACTTCCTGGTGGACGAATTCGCCCGGAAGATCGAGCAACTGGGTGCGGAAAACATAGCCTGCTTCATCGCCGAACCCGCGCAAGCATCAGGAGGAGTTTGCATCCCGCCACCAGGCTATCTGCCGTGGATGCGCGAACTGTGCAGCAAAAACGGCATTTTGTTCATTGCCGACGAGATCGTTACAGCATTCGGACGTCTGGGCCACATGTTCGCATCCTTTGATGAATACGGCATCGTTCCGGACATCATACTCTGCGCCAAGGGGCTGACGTCTGGCTATATTCCGCTCTCTGCAGCCATTTACTCCGACGCCATCCACGAGGTGATTGCGGCGCCCGACCCCGATGCGTGGTTTACCCATGGCTACACCTATTCGGGCCACCCCATCGCGTGCGCCGTCGCCCTGAAAAACATTGAGATCATCGAGCGGGAAGACTTGTGCGGCAACGCGGCCAGGGTCGGCGACTATCTCGAAAGGCGGCTCGGCGAGTTGCGCGAACTGGATATCGTGGGGGACGTGCGGGGGCGGCGGCTGATGATGTGTGTCGAATATGTGAAAGACAAGGCGACGCGCGAACGGCTGCCCGATAGCTGTAACATCTCGAAACGAATCTCTAGCGCGTGCGAGGCCAACGGGTTGCTGGTCCGGCCCATTGGCCATCTGGATATATTATCTCCGCCGCTCACGATCACCAAAGCGGAGGTCGATTTTATCGTCGAGACCCTCAGGACTGCGATCTTGAAGGCTGTGAGGGAACTGAGGGCCGAGGGAGTTATCTAGCGAAACTCGACAGTTGGCGGAAAGAGACCGATGGACTGCGGGGGCTTCGGGATCAATCGCCATATCGCTGGAACTGCGGTAACCGATGTTAACATCTCCAATGGTTTTTCTTTCCCGTAATCAATTGTGGGTGTAAGATTCTGCTTCGAGAGGGCGTAAGGAGAGAACCATGAAACAACTCAAGACGATTGCCTCGGCTGTTGCCATCGTCCTAGGCGTGACACTTGGATCGACGGCGATGTCGGTTACCCCTGCGGAAGCCAATCACGCAAGGATCAAGATTTTCATTGGTGGCAAGTGGCTGTGGAAGCGTCACTATCACCGTAACTGTGGCTGGGTCTGGAAGTCGCACCGGCATTACCAGGGCGGGAGGCGGCACAAGCACCGGGTCCGCGCCTGCTGGTAGGATCACCGACAATACCGCTTAGAGTTCGAGTAGGAAAACATCCTCTGGACCATCGATTTCGTCCATTTGGGAGCCAATTTTCTTGGCTCCCATTTTCTTTGCCATCGCCAATGATGGATCGTTTTCAGGGGAAATGGAAAGCCTGACCCAGCGAACGCCTGCCGATCTGGCGAAGTCAGCCATGGCATTGAATGTTTCGGTAGCAAAGCCTCGGCGGCGCCACGGAGTGAATATCGAGTAGCCCTGTTCGACCATCAACCCATGCTGGCCGTTGTGTTCGAACGGTCGCGGCTGATCGTGACAGTTGATGTAGCCAACGACCGATCCGCTGTCCTTCAAGGTGATTGCGCGGATCGACCATGGAGCGAAGTTCGGATCTTCTTTCCATTGCTCCAACCTGAGACCTGCCACCCAGGAATCTTCGAACCATTCGTCGGTAATTGACGGGCCAATCAATTGCCTGGCGGCGGCAAGATCGCGGTTCTCGGTGGCGGCCAAGCCTGCAAGCGGCACCAGCCGCAGGATGAGGCGCGATGTTTCGATATCGATCACAGCGCTGCTCTCAAGGCTCGCGCCAGATTGCCATTGGCGCCAGTTGTAACGCTCGACAAGCCCAACCACGACGCCATGAGGCGGAGTTCGCCGGCCAGTGCTTCGGCGGTTTCGGCGGGATTAGCATGGGCTTCCAAGTGGCTGGCGTTGGCGCGGAGAATACCAGCTTGGCGGTCGGCCTTTAGGCAGACCCTTCCCGCGATGCGATCGTGATGGAGAAACGGCATGACATAATAGCCGAATTTGCGTTTGTGGGCGGGCGTATAGATTTCAATGCGGTAGTGGAAATCGAACAGCCGTTCGGCCCTGGCGCGTTCCCAGACGATGGGATCGAAGGGTGAGAGCAGGGCGGTTCCTCCGGCCTTTCGCGGGATTCTGGCATCCTTGTAGAGGTAAGCCTGTTGCTTCCAGCCTTCGACCGTTACAGGAATCAATAACTTTGACTCGACGAGTTCGGCGAGTGCCGTCTTGGTTTCGGCGATCGGCAGGCGGAAGTAATCGCGCAGATCGAACTCGGTGCCGATACCGTGGGCAATGGCTGAAAGTTCGAGGAGCCGGCGGATTGCGTCGGCTTCGCGAGGTGTATCGAGACTGAGGATGCCGGCGGGAATGACGCGCTCCGGGATATCGTAGAGGCGCTCGAAACCTTCACGCGTGGCGGCGGTGACAAGGCCCTGATCAAATAGCGCTTCCAACGCCAGCTTGCCGCGCGACCAGCCCCACCAGCCGCCTTCGCTCTTGCCGCCGTCAGGCACCTCGCTGGCGGCGGTGGGACCATTGCGAGTTACGAAGTCCAGTACAGTTTTGAGGTAGGCTGCTTCATCTGATGCAAAGCGGTCCATCGACCCGTAGGTGCCCTTGCCGTTGCGGGCTCTGGCCATGCGCCAGCGGATCAAGGGGTGAAGGCCGAGCGGCAAGAGGCTGGCTTCGTGGGCCCAGGCTTCAAAGAAATGGCGCTTCCTGGTGCCGAATGTGCGCTGGTCGAGGGTGTCGTGCGGGTAGCTGCCGAGGCGCGAAAAGAGCGGCATGTAGTGCGAGCGTACGACAACATTGACGCTGTCGATCTGCAGCAAATGCAGGCGCCGGACCATCGGCGCCATTTGCGCCCATGTGACCTTTTGGGTCCGGTCCCTATGGCTGAAGCCCTGCGCTGCCAGTGCGATGCGGCGGGCCTCGGCAATTGCCATGGACGAACTCACAGAATGGTCTTTTTCATGCTGATTCGCGTGTCAGCAAATCCCATCTGGTGATAAAGCCGGTACGCCCCGGTGTTTGCTGCCAGTACCGAGATGCAGAGTTCATCCCGCGCCACCAGCCTGGCGCGCTGTTCGCAGGCAGCGAGAAGGGCCTTCCCAATGCCCTGGCCGCGGGCTCTGCAGGTCACGACGAGTTCGCTGACAAGCGCATATTGATGGGAACGTTCTTCTTCCTCACCCTTCACTTGCACGGCCTGGTAGAGGACGGCGCAACCCGTGATGCCACCGCTGCCGACCGCCATCAGGATGACGCCGTCCATGGTGGCACAGTTCTCCCGCAGGCGCTCCACATACCAGCTGCCGATCTCATCGGGAGCTTTGAGATGGGAATTGTGGGGCAGTTCGGCGGATTGCAGCTCCCGTAGGAGATCGATCAGCGCGGACTCGTCGCTGTCGCGGTATTCGCGGATGTGAACGGCGTCAGGCAGCTTGGCCGTGCCAGGCGGCCTGGGCGGGGAGTGATTCATCAGCGCCGAGCCTTGCGTCATGCTTGTAGAGCGTCGAGCAGTAAGGGCAGATCGCTTCGCTGGCCGAGCCCATGTCGATGAAGATGTGCGGGTGATCGAAGGGTGGAAGAACGCCAATGCACATGAACTCGCGGGCACCGATGGCGATCGCCGAAAGCCCCATTGTGTTCTGGAAATGCGGTGTCGCGCCCGATGCCATCACAAACCTCGAAAACCTTGTTTCAATGGCCGATTAGCATATGTTGGACGCTATGCACACATTCAATTCAGGTGGCGTCGAGATCGCCTATGAGACCGCGGGCAAAGGGCCGCTGGTGCTGCTGCTCCATGGTTTTGCTTCCACGGGGCGGGTCAACTGGTGGGAGACCGGCTGGGTCAAAACGCTCACCGAGGCGGGGCATTCGATTATCACCTTTGACCATCGCGGCCATGGCGCCAGCCAGAAGCTCTATGATCCGGCCAGGTATCCGGCGACCGAAATGGCCGAGGATGCCAGGCGGTTGCTGGACCATCTGGGAGTGATCGAGGCCGATGTGATCGGGTATTCAATGGGGGCCAGGGTCGCGGCCTTCCTGACGCTTCGCCATCCCGAACGGGTGCGCCGTGTGGTGTTTGCGGGCTTGGCTTCGCGCATGATCACCGGGGTGGGAGGGGCTGAGGCGATTGCCAAAGGACTGGAGGCGCCGAGCAGGGCGGATGTCACAGACTCCAATGCCCGAGGGTTCCGGATATTTGCGGAGCAGACAAAGAGCGATCTCAGGGCCTTGGCCGCCTGCATCAGGTCTTCGCGCGAGAAGATCAGTGCCGGGGAGCTGGCTGAGATCGGCGTTCCGGTTCTGGTGGTGGCGGGCGACAAGGACGATGTGGCGGGCGATGTGCAGACGCTGGTTGATGCCATTCCCGGCGCCAGGGGCGTGACGCTGGCGGGGCGCAATCATATGAATGCGGTGGGCGATAGAGCATTTAAGCAAACGGTTTTGGCGTTTTTGGGTTGACTGGTTTTTTGGAAGCGGCCCGAATCCGGAATGTTTCACGTGAAACAATTCCTAGGAAAACATGGGTTTTGATTTTGCAAGGTTTTCTGGCCCGGCCGCGGCGCCGCGAACGCCGTGAAACACGCCCCGGAGCGTCGTGTTACGGCGTCTTTTCGCCGTCTTTTGCCGTGTTTTTACGCCATTTTCGACGCTGATTTCGTTGACATCCGTCAAGTAGTGGCGAGGCGGGATTTAGGGTGTAGCTGGGCCCTGGCTTTC
This sequence comes from Hyphomicrobiales bacterium, assembly GCA_031431065.1. Classification (GTDB taxonomy): domain Bacteria; phylum Pseudomonadota; class Alphaproteobacteria; order Rhizobiales; family Aestuariivirgaceae; genus Aestuariivirga. Next base: position 7,469 of record JANPCS010000556.1, read on the forward strand.
GCCAGGGTGACGTTGGGGGGAAGGTGACGGTGGGGGGAGGGTGCTTGACCGAAGGCATAACAAGCAGTCATTGAGAAAACCCTCATTTTGTGCGAAAAGAGCGAATAAAGTGGAGGTGTCCGATGTTACGCCACACATTCACCGCAGCGCTCGGCGCTGCTGTTGCATTGCTGCTTGCCATACTTGCTACGTCGCTGGCAGCAGCGGGCGGGCGAGATCCGGTTCCGCAGAATGTTGCAACCACAGACCTCGGCAGTATCGTTGCCTCACGGGTCTACACGCGGGCGCAGGTCTCGTCGGGTAGCCTTAATCTGAAGAACCTGCGCGGCGGCGCCATTCACATCACGGGTGTTGCCAAGCCCGTTCAACAGGCATTCCTCTATTGGAGCGTCGTCTCGAAAGGTGCTGCCCCGGAAACAGCGGGGGCGCTGCGAATCCAGCGCATTTATCCTTACCCCGTGTCGCGGGATGTCGAAATCAAGGGGATTGCCGTTGCCACTGGCCCGAATTTGTGCCGGAAAGATGCCTATGGCGGCGGCACCGTCACGATCTTCCGTGGAGTGGTGCCACTGGCGGTAGCCAACGGCAATGGTAGTTATGTCATTCAGCTCAACTCGGATACAGACGGCCTCAATCCGGCCTGGAGGGGCGCATTACTGGCCGTCGTCGGCAGTGGCGGCGCCAAGATCGGGCTGTTTGATTCCGCTTTGCCGGGCAGGACCTCCCTTAACCAAACGGTACGAACCCTTTCGCTGCCGCTTGGCGGCGATTGCATGACTCCCGCCGCAAGTATCGTTGCGGCAGTGCCGGAGACTCAGAGAGGGCTTGCCGAGGGCGTATCCAAGCCCAGTCTCCAACCATCTTACGAGGCGCCCAGCGCGCGCGCAAGCTTGCCTGACTTGATCCCAACTAGAGGCTATGTCGGGACCGGGGGCCTGGACCAAGAAGGAGACAATGTCATTGTCGGCCGCAGATTCATGAAGCTCAAATGGTACCAACAGACCGAGAACAGAAGCGAAGCGACAGTCCCAGCCGCAAAGTCCAAGACCGCTTTGAAGATTGAAGTGGGGGATAGATTTACTGAATTCGACAGAGTCTCCATACCTGAGCTCGATGCCGGTCTTCGTATGCGCAGCACCGAAAACTTCGAGATCGACTTACTTGACTGGAAATTCGGGACCTACGTGGCGAAACTCTGCGCCGATATAGGTAGGGATGTCTCAGAGATGAACGAGGACAATAATTGCTGGTTTGTGGTAAATCGGTTGCACGTGGTTCCCAAGAGTTTCACCGGAACTGTCACAGGTGCCGCCGTGTCCTTTGGCAAAGTCGTCATCAATTGGCAGGCCGACGTGACCTACACCCTAGCTGAAATTACCGATGACCGTGCCGCCAAGGGCGTATTGATCGATTACACAATCACCAGGGCGAGTGTGAAGTATGAGGTGTCGGGGACCCAAAGTGGCTGCACGTGGCGCGGGACCGGGACGGACCGGCCGAGCGGTCAGGACATCCGCCTGTTTTTCTCCGACAAAGAAGAAATCAGTCACTACTTTGCCGCGCACGCCGCCAGTGCCGGATTCTACATCAACACGACAGTCAAGTGCCCTGGCGCTCCACCCTTAACCTTTCCCCTAGCTCCATCGGTATTTTGGTTCGTTTCGAGTAGCCAGCCTTTTGCAAATCCCGGACGCCTTAAGTTGATTGGCGAGTTGCGAACTCTGACAACACATTGGGTCTGGCGGTTCTCACCTCACGATTAGCTATGACCGAAACGGTGCCACGGCAGGCCGCTAGTCAAGTATTCCTTTCGCAGACTGCAAAAAACTTCCTATCCGGAGCCGAGAGCGTGACGTTGCCGGGGTGGCGGGTGGGGGCAGGGAAAGGTGTTTCGATTCTGGACGGGAGGGAACGCGTTCGGGCGAGGATGCCATTGTTCAGAACGCTGCGCCCTGGGTTTGGCCGTGCTTGGTTTCCTTGTCGTAGACTGCGTCCTGGTTACCCCATTTTTCGATGATGCCGTAGGGGTCTTCCACGCAGCCGGTTTCCTCGATCTCGAAGCCGGCCTGGAGGCCGTGGTTGGCGTGGCCGCGCTCATGGATTTGCAAGTTGGCGATGAAGGTGTCCCAATAGTCCTGCAACTCTTCCTCGGCGGCTTCGTAATCCGTCCAGTTCGGGTAAGTGTAGGTGATCTTGACGGTGACCTCGCACCCGGCCGTCCAACTGACATACCAGCGGGTGTAGCCCCAGTAGGATTCCGGGCTGTTGGCGGTCATCGCGGCGCGGAGTTCATCGACGGTGCTGCCTGCAATATCATAAGTTGTTGCGGTTTCGATGATTTCGGGCTCGGCCATAGCTGGCGTTGCCGCGAGTATGAAACAGGCCAGAGTGACGATGACCCTCTTATCAGGGCTGGCATCAAGAGAATTCATCAATGGGGGGATTGGCGCTGACGCCTGGGCGGTCAACGCGGCGTGCCGTTCCGACCGGTTCAGTGCTAGCCAACCGGTTGATCCGTCGCGGAAAATCTGGACGTATGGGGAGGGCGAGGGGCGCGGAGTCATGGGTGGTGGTTGTAGCGGTAACGAGAGGGCTTCACAATCGTGGGGTGGGGTACCCAAATATGTGGGGTTGACGTATAATGATGCGGTACACAGGGCCCTCATCCGCCCTTCGGGCACCACCGGGACAAGCCCGGTGGCAAGCTCTTCTCCCATCCTGCGGACGGGAGGAGGATGAATTGGGAGACGCAGATGCGGCAGAATGCGAAGACACAGTCTGTGGAGCGGATTGATCCGGTGTGGGGGCGCATCCGCGAGGAAGCCGAGCAGATTGCCCGGCATGAACCGGCGATGGGCGGCTTCATCTTCTCGCTGGTGCTGAGCCACGACAGTTTCGAGGGGGCGCTGATCCACCGCCTGGCGCAACGGCTTGGCAATGCCGATATCGGGCCTGATCTGATCGTCCATGCCTTCAACGATGCGATCAAGGCCGAACCCGAAATCGGCCATGCGGCACGGGCCGACATCATCGCCACCAATGACCGCGACCCGGCCTGCCACCGCTACATCGACCCGCTGCTGTATTTCAAAGGCTATCAGACGATCCAGGCGCATCGCATGGCGCATCGGCTGTGGCATCTGGGCCGCAAGGATTTTGCCTATTACCTGCAGAGCCGGTCGTCGATGATCGCCTCCATGGACATTCATCCGGCGGCGAGGATCGGCAAGGGCATCATGGTGGACCATGGCCATGACATCGTCATCGGCGAGACGACGCTGATCGAGGACAATGTGTCGATCATGCAGGGCGTGACGCTGGGCGGAACCGGCAAGGAAGCGGGCGACCGTCATCCGAAAATCCGCCATGGCGTGCTGGTGGGGGCGGGGGCGAAAATCCTCGGAAACATCGAGATCGGCTATTGCTCGCGTGTCGCTGCCTGCTCGGTGGTGCTGCATGACGTGCCGCCCAATACGACCGTGGCGGGGGTGCCAGCCAAGGTGGTGGGCTATGCCGGCTGCCCCGAACCGGCCCGCGCCATGGACCACAATGTGGAGCCGGTTGCGGGCACTGGCGAATGAGGCTAGAGGGGCGCGGATGTGCCACTGCAGGAGATGCCGCTTGTGAAGCCCGATGAAATCGCCAAGCTGACGAAATTCTTCCGCGCCAAATTCGAACTGTCTGCGATGAGCGTGCGCAAGCGGCCGCAGAAGGACGATTCGGCGGAGGTCTATATCGGCGAGGAATTCATCGGCGTCATCTTCCGCGACGAGGAAGACGGCGAACTGTCGTATAATTTTTCGATGGCGATCCTGGATATCGATCTGGAGGACTGAGTAACTCCAACTTAGCTGGAACTCCATCCCCCCGCTCCGTCATGGTCCGCGAAGGCGGACCATCCATATTGCGGCGTGAATGGAATGGGTCCTCCGCCTGCGCGGAGGATGACGGACTTTTGGGTGCGGCATTAACCCTTACTTAACCATAAGCTGGCCCTTGGGCCCCGATCTTGCTTCGTTACCATCCCGTAAACAGGCTGTCTCCCTTTGGGACAGCGGGGAGTGGCGATGGAGACTTGGCATTTCATCTGGGTATTGGCGGCAATCACCGGGTTGACGGCGGGAGGGCTTGCCGGCAATGGCTGGGCCATGGCGACGGGCAGGCGGCCCGACATCTGGATGCTGTCGGAGTACAGCGTGTCGATGCCGCTGAAAGTGCTGGCGCTCATTGCCTATGCGCCGCTGGCGATGGTGAAGAGCGGCTTGTCCTATTTCGACAGCAATCCGGTATTTGCGGTGATGGTGACGATTGCCGGATTGTTGTGGAGCTTTGTTCAGGGGGTGTTTATCCTGACGCAGTTCTTCGGCTTCACTTGACGGGATTTCTCCCATGACCCTTTACGCGCTCGATGGCATCGCTCCGCAATTGCCGGAGGAGGGCGCCTGCTGGGTAGCGCCCGATGCCGTGCTGATCGGCAAAATAAGGCTGGAGCGGAATGCCAGCGTGTGGTTCGGGGCCGTGCTGCGCGGCGATAATGAATGGATCACCGTTGGCGAAGGTTCGAATGTGCAGGATGGCGCGGTGCTGCACACTGACCCCGGATTGCCGCTGATTGTCGGCCGGAACTGCACCATCGGACACCGGGCCATCCTGCATGGCTGCGTGATCGGCGACAACACGCTGATCGGCATGGGGGCGAGCATCCTCAACGGCGCGCGGATCGGCCGGAACTGCCTGATCGGTGCCAACGCGCTGGTGACCGAGGGCAAAGTTATTCCCGATAATTCACTGGTTATGGGAGCGCCGGCCAAAGTGGCGCGCGAACTTGATGCCGAGGCCGTGGCTGGTCTTAGCAAAGCAGCGGCCAACTATGTGCGGAACTGGCAGCGCTATGCCAAGGGCCTCATTGCACTTTGAGGGGTTTGGCGATGACGCTGTCGGTATCGTCGAGCAGCGTGGTCATGGCCTGGCGGGCCGCTTCGGGCGTCTGCGCGGCGATCGCCTTCACCACATCGGCGTGCATGGGCACGATCAGGCCGGGCTGGGCATTGTGGCGCGAGGTGAAGGCGAAGAGATTGGCCAGCGCCTGCTCGATGATGATGCCGAAGGGGGCGAGTAGCTCGTTGTTGGCGCAGGCCAGCAGGCTCAGGTGAAAGCGCACGTCGGGCTCGACCATGGCCTCGGCATCGGCGGCATTGCGCATGCCTTCGAGCGCCTCCTCGAGCTGGACCAGCTGCTCCGGCGTGCGGCGTTCGGCGGCCAATACGGCGGCACCGGGTTCGAGGATGCGGCGGACCTCCTGCAGCGAGATCAGAAAAGCCGTCTTGTCCATGGCGGCGCAGTGCCAGGCCATGACATCGCGGTCAAGCAGGTTCCAGCGCTCGCGCGGTTCGACCCGCGATCCGACCTTGGGGCGCGACCGCAGCAGGCCCTTGCCGTTCAGCGTCTTGATGGCTTCGCGGACCGCGGTGCGGCTGGCGGAAAACATCCGGCCCCATTCGGCTTCGTTGGGCAGCAGGGTGCCCGCCGGATAGGTGCCATCGAGGATGCGCATGCCGATTCCCGCCGCCAATTCGGCGTGAATGCGGCTGCCCAGCGGGCGCTTGACCGGTTTACGGCGGCGCTGGCGGGGCGGCTGCGAGCCTTCCACCGCGGATATCTTATTTGTCATACAAAATCTCGTTGCCTCGGAATTGGTGTTATTCTAAGGATCGGCCAATGGCAACGAGCAGAATTCCTTCAACCCCCGCTCGGGCCAGGCAAAACCAGGGAGGAACTTCCGTGATCAACCGCAGAACATTCGCCGCTTCCGCCGCAGGCCTCGCCGTGGCGCTGGCCGCCGGCGTGGCGTCCGCCATGGCCGAGGGCAAGGGGCTCGTCGGCATTGCCATGCCGACCAAATCGTCGATCCGCTGGATTTCGGACGGCGAGTCGATGGTGAAGGAATTCACAGCGCTCGGCTATGAAACCGATCTGCAATTTGCGGAAGACGACATTCCAAACCAGTTGGCGCAGATCGAGAACATGGTGACCAAGGGCGCCAAGGTTCTGATCATCGCCGCCATCGATGGCTCGACTCTTTCCGACATCCTGAAGAAGGCCCAAGAGGCCGGCACCAAAGTGTTCGCCTATGACCGTCTCATCACCAAGACAGGCGACGTCGATTACTATACCACTTTTGACAATTTCGGCGTCGGCGTGCTGCAGGCGACCTCGCTGGTCGCGGGATTGAAAGAGCGCTTCGCCTCGGTCAAGCCGTGGAACGTCGAACTGTTCGGCGGCTCGCCGGACGACACCAACGCCTTCTACTTCTACGACGGTGCGATGAGCGTCATCCAGCCGCTGATCGACTCGGGCGACATCGTCATCGTCTCCGGCCAGATGGGCATGGACAAGGTCGGAACCCTGCGCTGGCTTGGCGAAACCGCCCAGGCGCGCATGGACAATCTGCTTTCGGCCAACTACACCGACAAGAAGGTACAAGGCGTTTTGTCGCCCTATGACGGCTTGTCGCGCGGCATCATCTCGTCGCTCAAAGGTATTGGCTATGCGCCGGGGCCGGAAATGCCGATCGTCACCGGCCAGGATGCCGAAGTGCCGTCGGTGAAGGCGATGATGGCTGGCGAACAGTATTCGACGGTGTTCAAGGACACCCGCGAACTGGCCAAGGTGACCGCCAAGATGGTCGATGCCGTGATGCAGGGCAAGGAGCCCGACATCAACGACACCAAGACCTACAACAACGAAGTGAAGGTGGTTCCGTCCTTCCTGCTGACGCCGTATTCGGTCGGCAAGGACGACATCACCAAGATGCTGGTCGACTCGGGCTACATCAAGGCTGAAGACCTGCAGTAAGGCTTCGTTGCATCCCATGACCGTCATCCCCGGGCTTGTCCCGGGGACCCATTGTTCGGTAAACGCATGTTGAAAAATGGGTTGCCGGGACACGCCCGGCAATGACAGTATCGGGAAACGTTTCATCGAGGGGAGCGATGCAGCCGATTCTTGAAATGCGCGGCATTACCAAGACGTTTCCGGGTGTCAAAGCCCTGACGGACGTCAACCTCTCGGTGATGCCTGCCGAAATTCATGCGGTGGTCGGCGAAAACGGGGCCGGCAAATCGACGCTGATGAAAGTGTTGTCCGGTGTTTATCCGCACGGCACCTATGACGGCGAGATTTTCTTCGAGGGCGCGGAGCGAAAGTTCGGCGGCATTCCCGACAGCGAAAACACCGGCATCATTATCATTCACCAGGAGCTGGCTCTGGTGCCGCTGCTGTCAATTGCCGAGAATATTTTCCTTGGGCACGAGACGGCTAAGTATGGCGTCATCAACTGGTTCGAGGCTTTCAAACGGACGCAGGGGCTGCTCAGGAAAGTCGGCCTCAAGGAACACCCCAACACGCTGATCACCAACATCGGCACCGGAAAGCAGCAACTGGTTGAAATCGCCAAGGCGCTCAACAAATCGGTCAAGCTTCTGATCCTCGACGAGCCGACGTCGAGCCTCAACGAAACCGATTCCAATGCGTTGTTGGCGCTGCTGCAGGAATTCCGCGCGCAGGGAATCTCGTCGGTGCTCATCACCCACAAGCTGAACGAAGTCCTTAAAGTCGCCGACCGCATCACGGTGATCCGCGATGGCAGAACCGTCGATACGCTCGACACCAAAGCTGAAAAGGTCAACGAGGACCGCATCATCAAAGCGATGGTGGGCCGCGAACTGACCGACCGCTACCCGCCGCGCCACGCAAAAGTCGGCCAGCCGGTGTTCGAGGTTTCAAACTGGAACGTCTATCACCCGCTGCATGG
>JANPCS010000557.1:0-13234 GCA_031431065.1 Hyphomicrobiales bacterium
TTCGGCCAGCAATCGGGCTTGCGCGCCGCCGCCCCGCCGCCGCCCGCCGCCCCCACCGGCGCCCCCGGCCAGCAGCAAAGCCTCGCCAGCCTCATCCGCCAGTTCCGCGGCTGACAAGACACTTGCGCGGAAAAGCCCGTAAGGCTATCTAGCGCGCCTCTGGACCCTGTTGGGGGATCGGCTAACGGTAGGCCCTCAGACTCTGACTCTGATTGTCTAGGTTCGAATCCTAGTCCCCCAGCCAGCTTCAATGAGATCAGTGGTTCAGTCCTCATGAGGGGCAGATCCCGGCCGATTTCGACGTTTGGACCGCCACCCGGTGGCGTGCTGCGCACGTGCGTTCGGGTAAATAAGACTACATCGCCTTGGTTGCGCAACAGGTTCGAGATCGCGCAACTGCCCGAGAATTATCTTGCGGACGAAATTCTGGCTGCCGGCGAACTCTTTGGCGGACCCGCAAGACATTGAATCCGGACGTGGGTTTGGCATGGCGAGTTGGCCACAGCGCCCTTTCAAGTCCGGGCAAGTCACACTATGATGCGACTTTGATAAATCAACACGGGGATAACCATGCGATTGCGAAATCTGACGGCCATCGCCGTTCTGGCCGTCATCGCCGCCACGCCGGCCTTGGGCGGCGGCCTCGATTTCAAGCTCACCAATGCGACCGGCTATGACATCGAGGCCGTTCGGGTCGGCCCGTCGAACAGCGATCAATGGGTCGATGTCAACATGGGCGAGGACATTCTGGGCGATGGCACGTCGGTCGATATTTCCTTCACCGGCGATCCCGAGAGCTGCAAGTGGGACTTGAAGGTCGACTGGGCCGAGGATTATCCTCCGACCCTGTGGCAGGACGTGAACCTCTGCAACGTCTCCGATATCACGCTCAAATACAACCGCGACAGCGACGAGACGATTGCCGAACTGAAATAGGCCGCCGGGCGCCAAGCAAACTCCCCGGGCGATGACTAATTGCCCGCCTTGTGGTGCCCTGCAAATTCTTGGGGAACTGCCAATGACCGTACCTTCAATTCGCAAAGCTTTGGACGCCATCACGTTCGACGGTCCGGTCATCGGCCAGGACCATGACGGCTATGACCGGTATCGCCGGATCTGGAACGGCATCGCGGATCGGCGGCCCGCCGCGATCGTCCGGGCGCGCGGTGTCGAGGATGTCCGGAAAGCCGTCGGGCTTGCGGCGGACTTGGGCGCCCTGCTCGCCGTGCGCTGCGGCGGCCACAGCCTGCCGGGGCTTTCGACGTGTGATGACGGCATCGTGCTTGACTTGTCGCTGATCAATGATGTGGTGGTGGACAAGGCCGCCGGCATTGCCGACGTGGGTGGCGGCGCCCTGCTCGGCGATCTCGATGCAGCGGGGGCCCGCGCCGGATTGGTGACGCCTGCCGGCGTTGTCTCGCACACCGGCGTTGCCGGGTTGACACTGGGCGGCGGCATGGGTTGGCTGAGCCGCAGATTTGGATTGACCATCGACAACTTGCTCGGCGCCGAAGTGGTCACCGCCGATGGCCGCGTGATCTGGGCCAGCGCTGAGAGCGAGCCCGAACTGTTTTGGGCCTTGCGCGGCGGGGGCGGCAATTTCGGCGTGGTGACAAGATTCCGGTTCCGCATGCATGAATTCGGTCCCATCATCGTCGGCTGCTGGACTTATGCGGCTGCTGATCACGAAAGAGTTTTGCTTGGTTTCGATCAGCTTTCCGCCGCAGCGCCGCGCGAAATGACGACCAACTTCTCGTTTGCACCTTCGGTGATCACCGTCACCGCCTGCTGGTCCGGCAATGCCGATGGAGCGGCATCCGCAGTAGCACCCTTCGGCAGGCTTGCGGCGCCAATGTCCGGAGGTTTCGGCGAAATGCCCTATATCACGCTGCAGAAGCGCCATGACGAGGCCATGGCCTGGGGCATGCGCCACTATTCCAAGGGCGGCTTTCTGGGCAAGATCGATGTATCAACTATCGCGCGCATGAACGAGATCATCGCTACGGCCCCGGCGACGGGCACCGATATTTATATCCTGCAACTTGGTGGTGCCATCACCGACATCGATGAGCACGCAACGCCCTATTCCGGCCGTGCCGCAAGTTACTACTGGATCACCAACGCCCTGTGGGATCGCCAGGCCGACGATGCCCGCTACATCGACTGGGGCAGAAAGGCAGCAAAAAGCCTCGCGGCGATTTCGCTCAAAGGCAACTATGTCAACGAACAGGCCGACCACGGCAAGGACGTAGCCGAGAAGGCCTATGGCGCCGAAAAATATCTCAAGCTCGCCAGACTGAAAGCCCGCTACGACCCCACCAATCTCTTCCGACTGAATCAGAACATCGAGCCTCGGGCAACGTAACTCCGGCTAGTCTCAGGCTTGAAAATGATATCCCTAGATGATATACACAAAATTCAGGATATCATGGAGGTTCGCATGCTGGTTTCCAAATGGGGTAACAGTCTCGCCTTGCGGCTGCCCAAGGAGCTTGTCGAGAGGATGGGCCTCAGCCCCGGCGACGAAATTGAGTTGGTGAAGGTCGAGGACAAGGTGATCACCGTCGAGAAGATCGACAAGCGCGAGCGCTTTCTCAAGGCCATGGAGCAGTTCAAGTTTCCCCTTCCCGAAGGCTACAAGTTTGACCGCGATGAGGCTAACGAGAGGTGACGGCGTTTTTCGATACCAACATCGTCGTCTATGCCTTCTCCACCGACGCCAAGCGTGAACGCGCAATCAAGACGATTGCGCCGGGTGGCGTTATCAGCGCTCAGGTGCTGAATGAGTTCACCAATGTCCTGCGCAACAAACAACGGCAGAGTTGGCCGGTTATCGAGGCGGTGGTCCTCACTGTCCGAGCCCAGTTCGGTGTCATCCAGCCGCTCACCGCCGAAACCCACGCTGCCGCTCTGATGCTGGCCCGCGGCCACAACCTGTCCTTCTATGATGCCTTGATCGTCGCCTCGGCCCTGGAAGCAGGCTGCGATACGCTCTACAGCGAGGACATGCAGAATGGCCGCGCCTTCGGCGGGCTGCAGATTATCAATCCATTCGCGGCTGAGACCTCGTGAATGTAAGCACCCCCCGCCGCCTTCACCGTTTTTTTATCCGGGCACGCCACACTCCGCCGCACCCGAAACAATTGAGCGGAGAAAACCATGCGCTTCATCAACCCGGCGGCTTTCGCCGCTCTGGCCATCATCGCCGCCACACCAGCACTTGGCGGTGGCCTTGATTTCAAGCTCAGCAATGCGACCGGATATGACATCGACGCCGTTTACGTCGGCCCCTCGAGCAGCGACCAATGGACCGAAGTCAACATGGGCGAAGACATTCTGGGCGATGGCGCATCGGCCGATATCTCCTTCACCGGCGACCCCGAGAGCTGCAAGTGGGACCCGAAGGTCGATTGGTCCGAGGACTATCCCGCCACCATGTGGAAAGACGTCAACCTCTGCAACATCTCCAACATCACCCTGAAATATGACCGCGACAGCGACGAAACGACAGCCGAACTGAACTAGGCGATCCCAGCCGGCAATGCGCAGGACTTGAACCCGCGCCGGGTGACTGTGTAATGTCGACAATACCGGAATTTGGTAACAGGACACCCAGCTCTAGCAGTTCGAGCTGCCACTGCGAAAATGCATAGGACGGAGCGAAATCATGTCTGTTCACTGACACTGGAATCCCGGAATCAGAATTCCCACAACCGTCATCCCGGCGAAAGCCGGGACCCAGCTTTCTTCAACCGGCACCCTGGATGTCCTGTCACCTGGCCCATAACCTACACACCGCGATCAAGTTTAACGCTCTATCAACGTAATTCGGAACCAAAAAAAATGGAGTGTCACCGTAATTCCTCGACATCCCAACATTTTCTATGTTACCGGAAAAGTATTACATTTGAGAGCATTGTTGGGTGATCAAGCATGAATTTTCGAAGAGGGTTTCTCAGACTCTGGGTGTTCGTTTCCCTAACATGGATAGTAGGTTGGGGACTTGTAGGATTGCCGACAATCAAGAGCGCCGTTTCATACTGGACTGGTTCGTCTCTCGTTTTTGTTTATGTCAATTCTGATAATGGTGAAAAAGAGCTGAGCTTTCCCCTTTCGACTTCGCCAGATCAGATCACTAGTGCTGTGGAAACTCTTCGAGCAGAGCTGATTAAAGCGGCACAGAGTGAAACTGGATTCCCAGACTTGCGCCCAAAAACGCCATCTCAAAAGACTTCACCATCCACTAAAAGTGTCCGTCACTTGACTGAAAAACTGCAACTTGATTTAGAAAAAAGGAATGCTCTTTGGAAAGCAAGGGCAAGGCTCGCGGTTGCCGATTTTAGCAAGCGCAAAGAGGTTTTGAAGAATGAAGCAGACTTCGTCAGTCTGCTAGGTGTTTTAACTTTTATTTTCTCAGTACCTTTGTTCTTCCTCGCAATCGGAACTACAGTTGGCTGGGTTTTACGAGGATTCAGATCAACGTGATCTGGTTTGCTGCTGGTTACGTGGGCAGGCACTCACACCAGACCCAGTTATAGAGAGACTTACGGTAAGTTACGAGTTACAGAGTTACGGAGATAGTGCTAGACTGTACCCTTCGCCTCGCTTTTCTAGGTAGTCAGGTTCCATCGCCGCCGCACATTTTCAATCGTAGACCGGAGAACGCCAAGGTGCCCACTTGAATTTTGTGAGTACTGGATGTCCCAATTGCAGCCCGTTCTATCTGTCTCGTGCTCTAATGGCAGTCCTATCCCAATTTCTGCGGCGTCTTCTTGAACCTCACGGTCGGCGTGGATTAGTCGCACAACCTCGTCCCTAATCACTATCGCAGACTTTAGCTCTCGTTTCATTTCAGCTTGTTCCTTTGCTTCCCAGGACGACCGACCCAGCTCGGGCAGGCATGAATTGTAACTAGTGAGTCAACCCCGATGAATTCAATGTCTAAGAGGTTAACAACAGCGGTTGCACGAGGGTGTGCTCATATGGTCGCAGCAAATAACTCTATACTCGACCGGACATATCGCAATTGGTCCGACGGGCCTGCATCTGTTTCGCCAGCCCCGAGCCTTCCCCTCCCCCGCCAATCCTGCTATCCCCCGCCGCACCCGCAGAATTCAAGGATATCACCCCCGTGTCGTCACCCGTTCTCACCGTCATGACGGCCGCCGTGCGGAAAGCCGCGCGCGCCGTGCAGCGCGATTATGGCGAGCTTGCCAATTTGCAGGTGTCGCAAAAAGCACCTGGCGATTATGTCACCGCCGCCGACAAGCGCTGCGACAAGATTCTGCGCGAGGAACTGAGCAAGGCGCGCCCCGGCTACGCCTTCCTGACCGAGGAGACGGGCGTGGTGGCGGGCACCGATCCCGATCACCGCTTCATCATCGATCCCATCGACGGCACCATGAACTTCATGCATGCGGTGCCCTATTTCGCCATCACCATTGCCCTCGAGCGCAAGGATGAGCTGGTCGCCGCCATCACCTACAATCCGGTGTCGGATGAAATGTTCATGGCCGAGAAGGGCTCCGGCGCCTTCCTCAACAACCGCCGCTTGCGGGTCGCCCAGCGCCGCGACATTCACGATACGCTGCTGAGCTATGAGATGCCGCATCGCGGCGGCCAGGATCATGCCTTGTCGCGCGCCGAATTATCCGTGTTCCAGGGCAAGGTCGTCGGCATTCGCGGCACCGGCTCGGCGGCGCTCTCGCTGGCCTATGTGGCGGCCGGCCGCTTCGATGCGGCGATCGTGCGCAATGTCCATAGCTGGGATATCGCGGCGGGCATCTTGCTGGTCAAGGAAGCCGGCGGCTTTATCGCCGATCCCGACAGCGACAAGAACCCGATGGACACCGGCGGCATCCTCGCCACCAACGCCGATCTTCTGCCGCAATACCGCGACGCCCTGAAACTCGCCCGCGCCGCATAGGGATCGGTATCGGAGGGAGAAACACACGTGAGCGATCTCAACTGGAAATCCGCCGCCAAGCTCGTCAAGGGCTATGCCAGGAAGAAATTCTCCCCCGTCGAAGTCGCCAGAGCCTGCTTCGCGCAGATCGAGCGTCACGAACCGGCTCTCAATGCCATGGTGGAAATCCGCAAAGGCGAGGCCATGGCCGCCGCGCTCGCCAGCGAAAAGCGCTGGCTGAAGGGCGAACCGCAAGGCCCCGTCGATGGCGTTCCAACACTGATCAAGGACCTGCTGCTGGTCAAGGGCTGGCCCACCTTGCGCGGTTCCAAAACCGTCAATCCCGACCAGACCTGGGACCAGGATGCGCCAAGCATCGCCCGCCTGCGCGAGTCGGGCGCGGTGTTTCTGGGCAGCACCACCACGCCGGAATTCGGCTGGAAGGGCGTCACCGATTCGCCCCTGACCGGCATCACCCGCAACCCGTGGGATGTGACCAGGACGCCCGGCGGCTCCTCGGGCGGCTCGGCGGCGGCGGCAGCAGCTGGCTATGCGCCGTTCACACTCGGCACCGATGGCGGCGGTTCAATCCGCATTCCGGCGGGCTTTTCCGGCATCTTCGGGCTGAAGCCGTCGTTTGCCCGTGTCCCAGCCTATCCCCTGTCGCCGTTTGGCACGGTGGCGCATGTCGGGCCGATGACCCGGACGGTCGAGGATTCAGCACTCCTGCTGAATGTCATCGCCCTGCCCGATGCCCGCGACTGGCATGCGCTGCCCTACGACGGCACCGACTACATGGCCAAGCTCAACAAGAGTATCAAGGGCCTCAAGATCGCCTACAGCCCGGCGCTTGGCTACGCCGATGTCGATCCGGAGATTGCCGAGCTGGTTGATGACGCGGTGCGCCTGCTTGAACGCCTCGGCGCCCATGTCGAGCGTGTCGATCCGGGCTTTGAGGACCCTGCCCCGTGCTTTCGTATCCTGTGGTGGGCGGGAGCGCGGGCCGCTGTGGGCCACCTGCCGCCGGAAAAGAAGAAGCTGCTCGATCCGGCGCTGGCGGACGTCGTCGAACAATCGATGTCGATCTCGCTCGATGATTATCAGGGTGCCGTCAAGCAGCGCGGCGAGCTGGGCTCGAAGATGCGGCAGTTCATGGAAGGTTACGACCTGCTGGTGACGCCCACCTTGCCGATCCCGGCTTTCGCCGCCGGTCAATTGTCGCCGGTTGACATCGAGCAGACCGGCAAGTGGGTGAACTGGACGCCCTTCAGCTATCCCTTCAACCTGACACAGCAACCCGCCGCCAGCGTGCCCTGTGGTTTCACCAAATCCGGCTTGCCTGCAGGCCTGCATCTGGTCGGCCGCATGTTTGATGACCGCACCGTGCTGCGCGCCGCCCATGCCTATGAGTGTGCCACGGACTGGCTGAGCCGCCGCCCGTCCTTGGTTTGAAGCGGCAGCGAATCAAGCCGGAAAGCTAGCGAAAGCAACGCCCACAGACCCGGGTATTGCCCGCGTCGCACATCCGCTTTTTTAGACCCCCCAGGCTTCAGGCGGCGTGCTGGTGTTCCAGCCGCATGATTTCGTCCTTGATCCTGAGTTTCTTGCGCTTGAGTTCGGCGATTTCGGCATCCGACGACGCCGGATGGTTGATGGCCTCGACCAGTTCGAGCTCGAGAGCCCGATGCTTGGCCTGAAGTTCACCAAGGTGCGCTTGAAGACTCATGCGATCCTCCGCTCATGTCTATATGACATTATGATGATGCCACAGACTTGGGGACTTGTCGAACCCTTGCAAAGGGCTTTAGTGAAGAATAACGAAAGATTCATCCGACAAGCCGGGGGGCGGAGCCGATGCCAAAGCTGGATATGCTCCAGGAGCTGCAATTGCGCACCCAATTGCAACTTCTCATCCAGCAGCATCGCGATCTTGACACGGCGATCGTTTCACTCGAACAGACCGGCACCAGCGACCAGCTGCAGCTTCGCCGCCTGAAGAAGATGAAACTCGACATCAAGGACAAGATCCAGCGCATCGAAGCCATGCTGATTCCCGACATCATTGCCTGAGGACTTACAACCAGTTGACCGTCAAAACTCCTCCCGTTGCCATCATCATGGGCAGCCAGTCCGACTGGGCGACGATGAAACACGCCGCGCTGACGCTCGATGCCTTAGGCGTCGCTCATGACGACCGCATCGTATCCGCCCATCGCACCCCGCAGCGGCTCTATGACTTTGCAACAGGTGCCCGGGCGGCTGGCACCAAGGTCATTATCGCCGGTGCTGGCGGTGCCGCCCACCTTCCCGGCATGACGGCGGCCCTGACCAGCCTGCCGGTGTTTGGCGTGCCGATCGAATCGAAGGCGCTGTCGGGGCAGGATTCGCTGCTGTCGATTGTCCAGATGCCGGGCGGCATTCCGGTGGGGACGCTGGCCATCGGCAAGCCCGGCGCCATCAACGCCGCACTCCTGGCCGCCAGCGTCCTGTCACTGTCGGACGAGGCGCTTGCCGCACGGCTCGAGGCCTGGCGCCAGGCGCAGACGGCCAGCGTCGCCCTGACACCGAAAGACGAGACGTGAGGCGCCTGCGCAACCCCCTGGCACCGGGTTCGACGGTCGGCATCTTAGGCGGCGGCCAGCTCGCCCGCATGCTGGCGCTGGCTGCGGCCCCCCTCGGCATCAAGTGCCATATTTTCGCGCCCGAGGCGGAAAGCCCCGCCTTCCAGGTCGCGGCCGCCTTCACCCAGGCCGCCTACACCGATACCGAGGCGCTGGCGGGCTTCGCGGCGGCGGTCGATGTGGTGACCTATGAGTTCGAGAACGTGCCTGCCGCCACCGCAGGCTTCCTCGCCGCAAGTGTTCCCGTTGCGCCCGGTGTTGCGGCCCTTGAAACCGCCCAGGACCGTATCGCCGAAAAGACTTTCATCGCCGGCCTCGGCATTGCGGTGGCACCCTTCGCCGCCGTGGCCACACTTGAAGATCTCAAAACAGCGCTGGAGCGGATCGGCCGGCCGTCAATCCTCAAGACCAGGCGCTTCGGTTATGACGGCAAGGGCCAGACCCGCATCGACGGTGATGTTTCGCCCGCCGCCGCTTTTGCCGAAATCGGCCAGTCGCCTGCCATTCTTGAAGGCTTCGTGCGCTTCGACAAGGAGGTTTCGGTTATCGCCGCGCGCAGCTGGGACGGCGCCATTGCCGTTTACGATGTGCCCGAAAACCTGCACGAGCATCATATTCTCAAGACCTCGACCGTCCCCGCCGATATCAGCCCGATGCTTGCGGAGAAGGCCCGCGCCACCGGTCAACGGATTATCGCGGCGTTGGATTATGTCGGCGTCATCGGCATCGAGATGTTCGTGGCGGGCGAGGATCTGATCGTTAACGAGATCGCGCCGCGCGTTCATAATTCCGGTCATTGGACCATGGATGCCTGCTGCGTCTCGCAGTTCGAGCAGCATATCCGCGCCGTCTGCGGCTGGCCCTTGGGTTCACCTGAGCGCCACTGCGACGTGGTGATGACCAATCTGCTGGGCGATGACGCCGCCCGCTGGCGCGAACTCGCAGCCGAGGCAAATGTCCGGCTTCACCTCTATGGCAAGACCGAAACCCGCCGCGGGCGCAAAATGGGCCATTTCAACCGCCTGACCCCTCGACAGGCCTGAAGACCTGTGCTAACCCGCCGCCACGTCTGAAGCCCGTCAAGGGCATCATAGCCCAAGCTAAACCTTTGTTTCGATCCCCGAGGTATCACTTGCAAGTCGTCGTACGTGACAACAATGTCGATCAGGCCCTGAAGGTCCTCAAGAAAAAGATGCAGCGCGAGGGCATCTTCCGCGAGATGAAACTGCGCGGCGCCTACGAAAAGCCCTCCGAGAAGAAGGCCCGCGAAAAGGCCGAGGCGGTGCGCCGGGCGCGCAAGCTGCAGCGCAAGAAATTGCAGCGCGAAGGCCTGCTGCCGATGCCGAAGAAGATCGAAGGCGCGCCGCTGCGCGGCCCTCGCGGCCCGCAGTAGCGCAATCGGGTCAGCCGCAGAGTTCAGAGGCGCCACGACTTGCCAATTCGTGAACCTTCGGCAGCCGGTTGCTTAGTTTTACGGAACGCAGGAGGCTTCGGCGCTGTTGCCGTAGGCGCCGAGCTCGCTGCGGTTGCCGGCGCAGGCTGGGTCCAGGTTCGACGCTCCGGCCGGGTTGGCCTTGGCGAGTGCCGGACTCGACACGGTGTCGGGTACCAAGCCCGCCGGCGTAAAGTGGCCACCCCTCGATTTCAGGTGAAAGTCGCCGCTGACCGGCGCGGCGAAGAGCGGATTTTTCGGCGCCGCGATCCCGGCTCCGAAGGTGATTATCAGGCCGCCGTTGTTGACGTATTGCTTCTGCACCATCGAATACGTGACGGTGATCCGGGCGCTCGCACATCCCCGTTCGCACGAGACGGAGAAATCGGAGCCTGCCGCGTTGCCCCAGAAGATCGCGTTGGTGAAGGAATAGGTGTCAGCCACGAGGTCGGCCTTGTCGATCCGCACGCCGGCGCCGGCGGCGCCGCAACCGACGGCCCGGCCATTGACGCTGGTCACGTGGTTGAACTTGGCGATGGTCGGTCCGCTGCCGTCGGAGCCGCCGTCGACATAGATGTTGGCGCCGCAATTGCCGTCGTAGATCTCGTGCTCGCTCACGCAGTTCGCCCCGTCGTCGCAGAAGAAGCCGCCGCCAGAGCCGCCGGCGCGGTTGCCGCGATAGATGTTCCAGCTCATCCGCGCATTGGTGAACTGGCCGCCGGGCGTGTAGGCGCCGACGAAGAGGCCCCCGCCATAGCCGGTCACGGTGTTCTCGATGAACTCGTTGCCGGTGATCCTCAGCCGGTTGGTGAAGAAGTAGAGGGCGCCGCCGTGCGACGTGGCCGGCTCCGTTCCGGCGTTCTTCTCGACGCGGTTATTCAGGATCGCGACGCTGTTTTCGTTCAGGCTGTCGTTCAGGAAGCCCGCCCCGCCGCGGTCGCAGCGATTGCGCAGAAAAACGTTGCCGCGGACCGTGCCGGAGACATTGTTCAGCGCGAAGCCGCCGCCGGCGAGCGAAGGCTCAGCGCACACATTGTCATGAATGTTGTTATTGGTGATGTCGAAGCGTTGCGAGACATAGAAGTCGCGGTAGATCGCCTGCGAGTAACCGGTGATCTCAAACCCGTCGATGGCGGTCAGCTGGTTGCCGGTGGGCCCCGGATCCTCGATGCGGATGAACGATCCGGCGCCATTCCCCTGCGCCTTGGAGATGTAGCGCGCCGAGTCGCGCACCTTGAAGGCTTTGCCGCGCTGGAAGCCGCCGGCGAGCGTAAAGGGTTTGATGCCAGGCCGCAGCGTCTCCCGGTAGACGCCCTGCGCGACGCAGATGATCGCGGCCGCAGGCGCTGAGGCGATTGCGGCGGCAATCGTCTTGAAGGGCCGTGCCACCGTGCCCGTACCGCCGACCGCCGCCGAGGCGTCCACGAACCGGGTGCAGGCCGGGATGACACGCGTTTGCGCCACTGTCACGGCGCGCGCCGCCGCCACGCTCTCTCCGGCAAATACCGTTCCGATAATCAACGACATGGCGAATGTGGCAGACCTGACAGGCATGTTAAGCATGATCATCTCCGAGGTAAGGGCGGGCCGATCGGCGGATGCGCATCATGGCACCTCGATCGGCCCGAGATCGACCTTGCCAGAGCGAACCACATTGTTGCGGTCGAGGCGCGCGTAGGGGGAGAGCGTTCCCATTTCAAGAAAGGGCGCGCCCGCCGTCGGCCTGAAATCGTTCGGGTTTTGGTTCAGCGCAACCGGGAAGCGCGTGTACCAGAGCGGCGAGAAGCCCGCCCGAACGAACTCCTGCGCGTTCGGACTGCGCCCATCGAGCCGGCCCGACACGTAAAGGTTCGAACGGTAGACATTTCCGCCGGCCGTGTTGTCGGCCTCCATCAGCAACACGGACGGATTGGCCGCCGCTTTTCCGCCGCTTATCCGGACGCCCAGGAGAACATTGTTCGCGAACTCATTGCGCGTGGAATTGTTGCTGAACTGCACGCCGTGACGCCCGGTCGTGATGAAGAGGTTGTGAACGACCTTGTTGTCGCTCGAGCCGAGCCGCGGGTTGTCGGTCTCCTGCCAGAAGGACACGTTGTGCCGGGTCTGCGGCCCGAAAATGTTGTTGCGGATGATGCTCCTGCGCACGCTCGTAAAATTCGGCCCGACCTCGCTGTGGTGGAAATAATTCGAGTCGACGAGGAAATAATCGCTGGCGCCGCGTCCGCCCTCGCCGGTGCCCGCATAGGCGTCGCAGCGCGGGTCGTTGAACGGAATCCCGACGTCGGCGCAGGTGGAGATCGGATCGGCGTTGATCTGGAAATCGCTCGAGGCGTTCGAATAGGTCTCGTTGTAGCGAACGATGTTCCAATCGCTGCCGTTGCTGAGATAGATGCCGTGGCCATCGCCGTCCTTCGCGCCATGCGCGGCGTTGCGCTCGAAGACGGCCCAATCCGACTGGCCGGTGAAGAACGGATCGCGCTCCTGGTCGTGGCCATTCGAGTTGATGACGGCGATGCCGCGCGAGTGCTGGCTCGCTGCATAGTTCGCGCCGACCGCGCGCACGCCGTAGTTGCCGCCGATGAGTTCGAAGCCATCGGCCGCGATGTAGTTCGCGGCCTCGAAGTTGAAGCACGCCGCCCGCCCGGTGGTGCAGCAATTCAACGACACGCCGAGGGACTGGTTCGGATTGCGCTCGCCGAAGAGGACGACCGGGTTGGCGTAGCTGCCACTGTTCGGCTTGGAGAACTCGTAACAAGCCTGGTACTGACCGCGCAGAAAATAGATCAGGCTGCCGGGGCGGGCGGCAGCGATCGCTGCGCCCGGAGCGGCGGGCGTGCCGCGGGTGGCGCCACTGCCATTGCCGTCAGGGCTGACATAGACGGTCTTCGACGGCCTCCAGGCGGAGTCCGTGTAGTAGCGGTTGAATCTTTCGGCAAATCCCATGTAGCTGGCGCCGCGCTTGACGGCGGGCCGCGCCGGCGCCGCCTTGACTGCCAGTCCGTCAATGCCTGGTGCAGATCTGAATTCGTTCCCGGGGACATGGTTCTGGGCTCCGGCGAGAGGGGCCACCGAAGTGGCAGCGAGAAGCGTTAGTACGAAAAGACCGCGCATGCTCAGTCCTCGAAATCTCCTCCAGCAAGCACCGAAGTGGCGACCAACGCAATACTTAAATGCTCAACGCCGGCCTCCGCGGGCCGCCGAGTAGGCCTACATGTTATGGCCAATTATGGCAGCCGCCGCAATTGCCGCGAGATCAACACAGGTCTCCACAAAATC
>JANPCS010000558.1:0-6723 GCA_031431065.1 Hyphomicrobiales bacterium
GCGCAATGCCAAGGCGGTCTATGGCGCCCTCAACTACGACACGACAGTGACCGGCACCACGTCGGATTACTTCATCGTGCAGGACTGGACGCTGCGCGATGGCCGGGTTTTCACCGAAGGCGAGGAGCGATCGGGAACAAGCGTCTGTCTCGCCGGCTCGACCATCGTCAAGGAACTCTTCGGGCCGGTTGATCCGTTGGGCCAGCGTCTGCGCATCGGCAACTTTGCCTGCGAGGTGATCGGCCTGTTGAATTCGAAAGGCCAGTCGGCCTTCGGCAGCGACCAGGATTCCGTCGTGCTGCTGCCGCTGCGCACCTATCATCGCCGGCTCGCCGGCAACACGCGCATCACGTCGATCAACATTTCGGTCGCCGAGGCCGCCGAAATACCAAAGGTGCAACGCGACATCGAAGCCGTGCTGCGCGAACGCCGCCGGGTGGCACCGGGCGAGGACGATAACTTCACGGTGCGCGACATGACGCAGATCGCCAGCACCATGGCGTCAACGACGACGATCCTCACAGGCTTGCTGGGGGCTGTTGCCGCCGTGTCGCTGCTGGTCGGCGGCATCGGCATCATGAACATCATGCTGGTATCGGTCACCGAGCGTACCCGCGAAATCGGCATCCGCCTCGCCATCGGTGCTCTGGAGCGGCAAGTGCTGACCCAGTTCCTCGTCGAGTCGATTGTGCTGGCGCTGTTCGGCGGCATCATCGGCATTGTCACGGGTCTGGCCATTGCCGCCGGCTCAGCGCTGGTCATGGAAGTGCCCTTCAGCGCCGATCCCCGGATCATCGCGCTGGCCTTCGCGGTGTCAGCCGCCATCGGCGTGATCTTCGGTTATTTTCCTGCCCGCCGCGCCGCAAGGCTCGATCCCATCGAGGCGTTGCGGAGGGAGTAGGCGCCAGCCGATACTACGGGCCAGTTGAACAGAGCCGTGTGAATTGATCTACTTCCCCTTTTCCGTCTTCCCCGGGCTTGTCCCGGGGACCCATGGTGCAACACGCGCTGCGCTCGGACGTGCTGTGCCATGGGTCGCCGGAATGAATCCGGCGATGACAGTACAAAGGGATGGTTAGACGACGTGTCACCGCCAGGACCGTTGTTGTTTGGGAACAAGTTTCCTCGCCTACCCATGCCAACATCCTTCAAGATCGGACGCGCTTTTGCATCACCCCTGCTGCAATTGCTCCAGGAACTCCACTGTCGGATAGGAGTCGGCGGGCCAGCCCTTCTTGATCTGCACGTCTTTCACGGCCGCCCGCGTCGCCTTGCCCATCTTGCCATCGACCTCGCCGACATCGTAGCCCATGCCGGCGAGGATGGTCTGCAGCTCGATGATCTGCTTGTAGGAGAGCGCATTGATCCCGGCGTTACCGGCCGACAGTCTGCCGGCACCGGCGATGCGGGTGGCCAGATAGGCGGCGGTGGTCGAATAGACCAGCGACTCGTTCCACAAGAGATAGGCCTTGGTGAAATTATCATAGGCGAGGAAAGCCGGGCCGTCCTTGCCCATCGGCAGCAGCAGCGCGGCCTTGAACTTGTCCGCCTTGAACTTGCCCTTCACACCCCATTTGGCCCATTGGCTGCGCGGATGCTGAATGGCGATGTCGGCCTGGTCCCAGGGCATGCCGGCGGGGACCTTGACCTCCTGCAGCCACGGCTGGTTGGCCTGCCAGCCGTGCTTCACCAGAAGGGCGGCGGAGGATGCCATGGCATCGGGGATGGAGCGCTTCAGGTTGCGGTGGCCGTCGCCATCGAAATCCACCGCCATCTCGTTATATTCCTTGGGCAGGAACTGGGTGTGGCCGATCTCGCCCGCCCAGGCGCCGCGCATGTCGTCGAGTTCGAGGTCGCCCTTGTCATAGAGCATCACGGCGCCGAGCAATTGCTCGCGGAACTTGTCGGGGCGGCGGCAGTCCCAGGCCAAGGTGGCGAGTGACGGGAAGGTGGGGAAATCGCCCATGTTGGCGCCGAAATCGGTTTCCAGCGCCCAGAAGGCGATGATGACCGCACCCGGCACGCCGTATTGCTCCTGCACGGCATCAAACGTCGCCTTGTGTTTCTTGAGCAACACCGCCCCCTGCTTGATGCGGTAATCCGACACCATGCGGGTCTGAAATTGCATGAAACTCTGGGAGAAGACGCTCTGCGCCCGGTCCTTCTTGATGATGGCGGGATCGTATTCGACACCATCCAAGGCTGAAAGGCCACGCTCACCAACGCCCTGGGCCGCCGCTTGGCTCTTGAAAGCCTTGAGGAATCCGCCAAAGCCCTTGGCCGAGTTGCCGCAATCGGCCGCTCCGGCGCTGCCTGCCATCGCCATGCCCAGTGCCAGTGCCGCAGCCCAAAGCCCGAATTTCCGCATCATCATCTCCCGATTCGCATCAAAGCCCCACTCAGCAATGGCGCTAAGTCGCGTCTTGGTCAAATTCATGGCCGTGTTCAGCAAGCCGCGTCACACGTTGCAGGTGCTTGCCACATGGTTAAAGGATTGCTAGCCATGCGCCTTGTGCAACTCTGACTCGTTGTGTTTTGGCCGCTGCATCCATGAGCCTGCTTGAGAACGTACCGGTCAATGACTTGCTGTTAAAGGTCGCCAATGGTGATCGCGCGGCATTCCGGGCCCTGTATGCGAAGGCGGGGCCGAAGCTCTATGCCATTTGCCTTCGCATGATGCGGACGAGAGATCAGGCCGACGACGTGTATCAGGAAACCTTCGTCAAAGTATGGGAACGCTCGTGGCAGTTCGATCCGGCCAAGGGCGAGGGCCTGGCCTGGCTGGCCACCGTGACGCGCCATTGCGCGCTCGACCGGTTACGCCGGGTGCCGAAGAACCACGTCACCATTGACGATGTGGTCACCCACGAGATCGATATGGCCACCTCATTCGAAATGCACGCCGGCCTGGCCGATTCCCGGGGTTTGCGGCGTTGCCTCGGTGCTTTGCGCGACGATCACAGGAATGCCGTGGTTCTGGCTTATGTGAACGGCCTCACGCATGAGGAACTGGCGGAGCGGCTGGGGCGGCCGCTGGGCACGATCAAGAGTTGGGTCAAGCGCGGACTGGAGCAATTGAAGGATTGCATGCAATCATGACGGACGACGAACGCGCCAGCGCCTATGTTCTCGGCACCCTCGGCTTCCACGAGCGCGAAAGCTGCCGCCTCAGGTCCATCGAAGACACGGGCTTCGCCGCCCTGGTTGCGGCCTGGGAAAATCGTCTGGCACCGCTGGCCTTCAGCGCAGACGCGGATGTTCCCGGCCACCTGCTCGGCGCCATCGAGGCGAAGATCGGCATGTCCGGGGTTGAACTGCCGGGAACCGTCACGGTGCGGGCGGGGGCTGGCGAGTGGATTAACGTCTCGCCCGGCCTCAAGATCAAGATCATGAACCGCATCGAAGCGGCCAACCGCCAGACTTTCATGGCCTGGCTGCAGCCCGGTGCGGAATATGTCGATCACGACCATGATCAGGACGAAGAGATCTACATGATCGAGGGCGACCTGATCATCGGCAGCCTGGTTCTGAAGGCCGGCGACTTCCATGTGGCGCGGGCGGGCCGCCACCATCCGGTGCACCGGACGGCGGCTGGCTGTCTGTGCATCATCTCGCAGGCCATCGGCCCGGTTTGATATTATCATTGGAGTTATGGCATGGGCAAACCCACCGTCACATGTTCGCCCAATGGACCCTATTTCGTCCGAGAGCTGACGGCCCTCAGCAATTCCAGGGGCGAGACACTGGAGGTCAAGCCGGTTTTCGCCCTGTGCCGCTGCGGCGAATCGGCCAACAAGCCCTACTGCGACGGGACTCACAAGAGCAACGGGTTTTCCGATGCGAAGCTTGACGGCGGTTCCGCTCAAACCCGTCAAACCTACATCGGCCAGCAGATCACTGTCCATGACGACCGTTCGATTTGCGCCCACGCCGGCTTCTGCACCGACAATCTGGCAGCGGTTTTCAATTCGCAGGCCAGCCCATGGATCAATCCGGACAATTCAACGGTGGAAGGGATCGTGGCTGCCGTGAAGCGATGCCCGTCCGGCGCGCTTTCCTACGCGATCAATGGCGTTGAAGGGCCGGAAGATGCAGCGGTGGCGGCGATCGAGATCACCAGGGACGGCCCCTATGCGATCACCGGACCGTTCGAACTGGCCAATGCGGCACTGGCAGCGGGCGCTCCGGCCACCCGCATGACGTTGTGCCGGTGCGGTGCTTCCAGGAACAAGCCCTTCTGCGATGGCAGCCACTGGGAGCGGGAGTTCAAGGACGAGCGCAACTGATCGTCACTCGGTGACGGTGACTGTCGCCTTCATGCTCGGGTGGCGCTTGCAGAAGTAAGTAAAGGTGCCGGGCTCGCTGAAGGTAAAGGCAAACTTTCCGTCCTTCTTGAAGAAGCCGGAGTCGAAGCTGCCGGTTTCCTTGCCGGGCGCTCCCGATGTCACCGAATGCTCGATGTCATCGCCGTTCACCCACTCGATGGTGGTGCCGGCTTTCACTGCAATCGTCTTGGGCTGAAACTGAAACAGCTTGATCGAGGCCGCGAGTTTGTCTTCAGCCGATGCCGGCTGTATGGCGAGGCCCAGCAGGGCCATGACGGCAAACATTGTCATGCGGTTCATTGTCGTCCTCCGAACAAGAATTGGGCGGGCCTTACGCCCGCCCGTCACAGTCACATCGCCGGGAACTTCTCGGGGAACTGGGCAGAAATCGCCTCGGCCAGCGGATCGGCGATCATCTGCATGTGATGCGAGGCTTCGCGGATCTTCTGATAGGCGAGCTTCGGGTCGCGGTTGGCCTGGGCATCGACCACATCCTTCAAGCTGAGGATGTGCATCTTCACCAGATCGCGCACCGCGTCCTTCGGCAGGGCCGGGGTGGCGGAATTGAGGAAGGCGCCGAAATCGTCGGCATACTGAACGAGATCGTTCACCGCTTTCTTCTGGCCCTTGGCAGAACCCTTGGCGGTGGCCATGGTGTAATCGACGAAGAAGCCGATGTGCTTCCTCCACAGCGGCAGGAAGGCTTCGCCCGCCGCCTCGCCATAGACCGAGCCGATGGCCTTGGCGATATCTTGCGAGTTCATGTCGAGGGCCTCGGCGGCGGCGGCAAATTCCTTGTTGCGGCCACCCAGGGCGGCACCGGTCGCGGCGGCGGCCAGCGTTGCGTGTTCGGACAGCAGCTGATTGAGCGCCAGCCGCAGATCGGACTGCGGGCCCTTGCCATGGGCTCCGGCAACCGAAGCCGTGGCGAAGCCCGAGGGCTCCAGGCCAGTGACGGCGCCAAGCCCCAAGCCGGCAGCCAGCATGAGCGAGAAGGCGGTGGATTTGAAGAACGACATTTGCATCTCCCGTTGTGATGTTTGCGTTCAGAACCTCTGTGGCGCTGATGCTTTCACTACGGGGCGATGCGCAGCAAAGTTGCGCCTTTCGCGTTCACTTGATTGTGCGGCGGATTTGCATCCGCCGCTGAAACCAAAGCGGCCTGCTGAACGTACGCTCGGGCCGTGCCGCTCAGTTGGTCAAATAAACCGTCTCGCGGTCGCCGCAGCGCTTGAAGGGTGCCGCCGCCTCGGTCTCGGGCTCCGGCAAGGCCATCGGCGCCACTTCAGTGACGGACGAATGCGGCAGCGCTATCGGCATGGCTTCGGGTTCCGGCAAGGCGAGTTCGGGCGTCGTGGTCTGCATCGGCTCATCGGCCAGCACCGGGCCAGCCAGCAGGGTGGCCAGGCCTGCGGCGATCATCAGAGTCTTCATTTGGCGGTCTCCCTGTTCTGAATGCTTAACGGGAGGTTAACGCAATTGCTAAAATGAAGCAGCAGAAATTTACGCCATGGTTGACAGTGCCGCCACCAGCCTCGCGGTCCGTGGGTCCGTCGCTACGCCGGCACGTGCCGCCAGCACGGCGGACGACCTGAGGATGACACCGTCATCGAGGATTTTCAGATGGTTGGCTGCCAGCGTGGCGCCGCTGGTGGTGATATCGACGATGAACTCGGCAATGCCCGCCGCCGGTGCGCCCTCGGTGGCGCCAAGGCTTTCGATAATGCGATAGCCGGTCACGCCCTTGTCACCAAAGAACCGCCGGGTGAGGTTGTGGTATTTGGTGGCCACCCGCAGGCGCCGCCCGTGGCGCGCGTAGAAGCTCTCGGCGATCTCGTCGAGATCAGTCATGGTGGCGACATCGAGCCAGCATTCCGGCACCGCCACCACCACATCGGCCGGGCCAAAGCCAAGCTTCACCAGCACATCAACCAGACCACTCTCGGGCGGAATTTTCTCGTGCAGCAGATCCTGCCCGGTGACACCGAGATCAACCTTGCCGTCGCGCAGGTTCTGGGCAATCTCGGAGGCCGAGAGGAACGCCACCTCGACTCCATCGAGGCCTTTCAGCCGCCCGCGATAACCCCGCTCGGCGCCGAGGCGCTCGATACTGAAACCGGCCTTGGCCAGGCATTCAGCGGTGGCCTCCATGAGGCGGCCCTTGGAGGGAATGGCGAGAATGATGGTGCTCATCCCAGCACCGCCTTCAAACGGTCGGTGTGGATGGCGCAGCCAACGGCTGGCACCGGCACGGGCGATCCCATGTCGGACAATAGATTATCATAACGCCCGCCACCCGCCACGGCGACGGGACCAGAGGCCGTGTCAACTTCGATCTGAAATGTGAAGCCGGTATAATATTCGAGTTCCCGGCCAAAGCCCGCCGCGAAGGTGAAGC
>JANPCS010000559.1:0-9302 GCA_031431065.1 Hyphomicrobiales bacterium
AAGGCAACTTGCGGTGAGGAAAGTGTGGAGCCAGCGCTGCTCTTGCCAGTTGTCTGCAACCCTTCTCCGAGTATCTCGAGCCTGTCGGCGGCGTCAGCGATTTTGCCGATTTCTCCGGCATTCAGCACTCCGGCGATCAGATCATTGTAGGGCTCCGCCACTGGAGGGAGGCCGTTAAGTACTCCGGAAAACATCGGCGTAGAGCCAGCCAAGTCATCGCCGGCAGAAACCTTCACTCCTGCCACTCTTGCCGCCCGGAAGGGTGTGGCATTGCGCATGACATCAAGTACAAGGTCAGATGGAATTGCTACGGCCATGGTCTTTCCGCTCCTCGCCATTGTTCATTCAATCAGTTCAGCCTTGCCGGAAACTGGCTGACGCCCCGAGAGAGATGAGTTCCGACAAGCTGCTCTCCATGTCTGCCCGCAACTGCCGATACCTCATTCTCTCACAGAGCACGCCACAGAGGTGTTCGCGGGCCCGGTAGTCAATGATCGACTGGAGTTCCTCCGAACTCTTTCGTCCCACGTCACGTAATTGCTGTTCGCACTCCGCATAGCGGCGGACGATTGCCGGATGCATCGGCAACGTCGCCACAAGGTGCGAAGCCATGGCACGGTTCAACTCCGCGAGCGTATTCTCAACCTCCCTTGCCTTGAGTCTCAGTCTGCCGAGTTCGATCTCATGGATTACTGCTTGCATCGCCACGACCTTTCGTGCCCGATCAAGGCTCTTTGTCCGGCTTCTCAAAACCCACCTCTGAGAAGCCAACTCTCGTACGACCCAACAAAGAGCATGATCCACTCCGGCCACAGGAGATTTAGCAACACGAATCCCAGCAGCATCACCAGGCCGGTTGATGCGTGATAGACTGAAATATGGGGAACGAAACGATTGGCCAAACCCAACGCGACGTTGATCATGACGCCATAGACTATGAATGGTGCTGACAATCTTAGAGCCAATACCGATGTTTCCGACAGTACTGCCACCAGGTTGGTCAGAATTGCTCCCGGCTCAGGCGGCTCTGCGATGCCGATCACTTCGTAGGAATCAATGACTGCACGGAGCATCTCGATGTGGAGCCCCAGACTTAGGATTACAACCGTCGCTCCGGTCGACGCCAGAGTTGCGAGGGGAGATCCAGCATCGCTGTCTTCCAGAGGAACGCCAGGAATGCCTGCCAAACCGATCGTACTCCATATGGTATTGGCCGCGAACTGCAGGCTCAGAAGAAAGAAACGTCCCATCAGCCCAATGGTCATGCCACTGATGGTTTCATGAATGATAAGGAGAGGCCGCGTATCCACGTCTACGCCTGCCACCCGGCGGGCGATCTCCTCGGTCAGCAGCGGTGACAATGCCAGCACAATCCCCAGTGTCATGAGAAAGCGGATCTGCATGGGTACGCGGGCGCTCGAGAGACCTGGCGCAAAGACGACGCATCCGCCCACCCGGCAGAATATAAGAAACACCGAAAAAGCCCAGAGTTCGGGATCGAAAGTCACGAAATTGAACCGATCACCTCTATTCTGATGCCACGGGAAATTTCGATATGAGACAAGACAGGCAGATTCGGAAACAGCCGGTCGATGATCATCCGGACATAGGGGCGGGCCTCGGGAGCGGTGACTAACGCGAAATGATCTCCACGATCTATAAAAGCCTTCACGGCCTTGCCGGTCTCGGCCGCAAATTGCTCGATCAGCCGGGGATCGATATCAAATTCTATCACCTCACCTTTGCCGTCGCGCTTGAGACTTTGAAGGAATGAGATATCCCAGCGATTGCCAAGCCGAACGACCCGCAGCAAGCCATCCTGGCCGAGATCGCCGCAGATCTGTTGCGCCATGCGCAAACGGACGTGTTCCATGATAGCCTCCGGTTTACGGACATGCGGGGCCACTTCGGCAATCGCCTCGAGTATCAGATGGAGATTGCGAATCGAAACCCGTTCCGAGAGCAACATCTTGAGGATCGCCTGCAGACTCGAGAAAGACAGGAGTGCGGGGCAAGTCTCATCGAGCAGCCGCTTGTACTCTGGCTCAAGCCGTTCGGTGATGGCCCGAAGATCCTTGTAAGACAGGAGATGGCCGAGATTGCTTCGAATGACTTCGGAGAGGTGGGTCAGCATGACCGACATGCTGTCAACCGGGATGTGCCCACCGGCCCGGAGTTCGGCTGAAAATACCTCTGGATACCAAAAGGCCTCCATGCCGAAGGCTGGCTCCTTGACCTCGTCGCCCGGCAGGTTTGGCCGCTTGTGGCCCCCCGGGATCACCAGAATTTCGCCCAGGCGAAGCTCGAAACTCGCAGCCGCGGTTCCGTGAATCCGGATACTGTAACTTTTCGGTGCGATCATGAGATCGTCACTGAGACGGATGTCCGGAATGACAAAGCCATACTCCTGGGCGAAGCGCCGGCGCATCTTGGCGACCCGATGTACGAGTTCACCATGCGATACCAGCATCGTGCCGGAGATCTGACGGCCGAGTTTCAGTTCGATCTCAGCCGTGCGGAGCAACTCCTTGACCGAATTCCTCTCGCCGTCCTGCTTGGCTGCATCAGCTGCCTGTGCCTTGTCGACCGCCGACTTCGCTGTTCGCACGCTCTGCCGCATGATTGAGACCGCACCTGCCGCAACGAGGCCCGAGAGAAGCGCAAAGGGAACGAACGGCAAACCTGGAACCAGTGACAACGCCGCCAACAACAATACCGCTACCCAGAGCGCCCGGGGGTATGCGCCAAGCTGGTGAAAGATCGCCTCCTGAGCCGCACCTTTGTTTCCGCCCTTTGACACCAGAAGGCCAGCGGCGAGCGACACGATCAACGCCGGGATCTGCGTCACCAAACCATCGCCAACCGATAGCTTTGTATAGAGGTCGGCTGACTCGGAGAAACTCAAGCCATGGCGGAACATGCCGATGATGATACCGCCGAAGATATTGACGCCGGTGATGATAATTCCAGCGATAGCGTCGCCTCTCACGAATTTCGATGCGCCGTCCATGGAACCGAAAAACGAGCTCTCCTGTTCAAGTTCGGCGCGGCGGCTTCGCGCCCCCTTCTCATCGATCAGTCCCGCCGACAGATCGGCATCGATCGCCATCTGCTTGCCCGGAATCGCGTCGAGCGTAAATCGGGCTCCCACTTCGGCGATGCGGCTTGCGCCCTTGGTGATCACCATGAAATTGATGGTGATGAGGATGAGAAAGACAATGACACCAATGACAAAGTCGCCGCCCATCACCAACTTGGAGAAACCGCCGACAATGTGTCCGGCCGCCACCGGACCCTCATGACCGTGCGAAAGGATGAGCCTCGTCGTCGCGACGTTCAACGATAGCCGTAACATCGTGGCTATCAGAAGGACTGTCGGAAAAGCCGAAAAATCCAATGGCCGTTGAATCCACAAAGCCACCATCAGGATCACCACCGACAGTGAGATCGACATCGCCAGGCCCATGTCGAGGAGTATCGGCGGAATAGGCAGGAAGAGAACAACCAGGATGGCGACAATGCCAATCGCAAATCCGATATCACGATAGCCCGCGGCGCCAACGGGAACGCCCCCTGCCTCAGCCGATTGCGGCATTCACTGCAGCCCCGAACGGAATGACAAATGCACTGTCAGAAACCTGTTTCGATGCGGACGTAAACTTCCTCGGTGAATGCCGTGAGCTGCGAAGCGGCAATTGGTGCCAAAAGCAACATGGCGGCGAAAACCGCAAGGATCTTCGGTACAAAAGTGAGGGTTGCCTCCTGAACTTGGGTCAGCGCCTGAATGAGTGCGATCACAATGCCGACGGCCATGGCCGCACCCACCGCCGGACCCGATCCGACGATCACCGCCCACAGGGCATCCTGCACCAGCTTCATGGCGTCGGCCTCGCCCATAGTCAGGTGATCCTGATGCCATCGCCGACCGGCAGACGCATGCCACCTCTCAGAATCAGGATCAGTCCATCTGTTCTCAATTCCACGCTCTTGACCACGCCGTTCACTGCACCGTCGAGACTGCTGACAGTCTTGCCAACGAGCGCCGCAGCCTGACCGGCGCTCGACACTGAAATCAGGTTGGCCAGTTTCTCGTTGAGCTTTATGCTCTGCTCGACATTCGAAAATGACGCCAACTGGGACATCGTTTCCGCGGGGTCGTTTGGCTTTGTCGGGTCCTGGTTCTTCATCGAGGCGATGAGCAGCTTCAAGAAGGAATCGTAATTCAGATCGGCCTGCGTGCCGGTCGTGGCTTGAGGGGTTGCGCTTTGCCTGGGTGGGGCTGCGGATAACTGCGGGATCAACATCAAGCTGCTTCCTCCTTGATGGCTGCGTCACTCTGACAATTTGCGTCTTCCCACGCGAAGCAGCCTCTAAGAGCCTTCAATGCCTCGAAGTAGCGGCCGTCCGTCACCTTCTTGTCGACAGTATCCAGGACTGCCACGATCTCGGTTATCATCACGGAAAGACGGACCCGATGCGATAGATGCTTGTAGAGCTCGACGGTCATCCCGGCGTTCCCGGGATCCATCAACATGGTCTGGGCGACGAAGTAGAGCTGCCGCAGTGGTGACGTCGCGTCACCAACTTGCATGACATGGTTCTCAAGCAAAAAATTGACATCGTTCAAGAATTCGAGCGATGTCCGTCTGTCGACCCGCAGAACGGCACCGTTGACATAGAGCTTCTCGCCCCGTTTCAAGTGAATGATCATTCTAGCGCATCTCCAGTCCCTTGCGGATCGAATCGGATACCTCAATCAAAGCCGAAAAGTCTTCGATTTTGCCCGACCTGACATCTTCGGTCCGGCGAAGAACCCAGATTCCGATCGATATCAGCTCCGCCTTGAGTGAATCCGGAAAACCATTGCCGTCATCTGCCAGATCGTCGAGCAGGAGACACCAAAGCCGGTTCGTGAAGAGCAAGGCCTCGACGGACTCACGCGAACCCCGTCCCCGTTGCTGCGCCAACCGCAACAGGTCGATGCACTTGCCGAAAGCCAAACGCTCATTGGCGCGGATTGTGTCCGTCGTGTCAGCGGCCATTTCGCTGTAGATCGAATGATACATCTTTCTGTTCGCCCTAACCCAAGAAAGAGGCCCTGTTTCAAATATAGTTGAGTAAGCTCATGCGGCTGATGCGGCCGGTGATCGCATAGGACGATTCAAGTTGGGTCATGAGAGCGTTGACGTGCGCCGCTGCCTCATAAGGATCGACCGACTCCATGGCGCCTATAGCTTCAGCGGTCGCGAATTTCATTCGTCCGGCGTCTTGCAAAGACATGGCCAGCGTCTGTTGAGCAATGCCGATTCTGGACTGTTCGCCGCCAATGCCCAGTTTGGATTCCGAGAGAAGCGAGATGGCCGCATCGGCAGTTTTCTCGAATGCTCCCTGCGAGAGATTGCCCTGTCCCAAACTCGTCATCATGCTGAGAGCCCGCGCCAGCTTCCGGACAAAGGAATTGTTGGCACTGGAAGACACATCGATCTGCTGACCGTTGCCCAGTCTCTGCATGTGATTCGTTGCAGAAGCGCTTGACCAATTCGCGCTCCACTCGGCTGCCACGAAGAGATCGGAAAAGCCTCCGGCCAGAAAGGCCTCCATCTCGGGCGCGGTGATCTCCAACACGGCGGGGTCACTGGATGCAATCCCGAATGCCGTCTGGAATGCTGTATCTACCGCCGCTTCGGGACTTCCACCCGAGTAACCGAAGAGAGGCGGCATATCGCTGTTGATGCCGCCAAAAATATATTGGCCGTCGAAGCTTGTATTGATCAGGCTGGCCAGGGACTCAAGCGCCGCACGCGCCGCAACGCTCACCAGTTGCTGGCCTTGGGCAGCTCCTCGCGCACCTGAAAGAATCGAGAGGAAGTTCGCCGCCAACTCGTCAATCGAGTTCAAGGTTGACTGCGTGACGCCAGCCATCACATCGGCTTGGGCAGCGGCTTGTCCCAACTGGACGATCTCTTCGTGTTTCATCCGGAGCCCAACAGCCACGCCAGTGCGGGATCCGAGGACCAGACCAATGTCGTGATGGCGGCCGGTACTGAGTTCACGCTGCGCTTCGACAAGCTGCGCTTGGCTTTGGCCAATGGATGCCTTGGAAGCGTTTGACAAGAGAATACTTGGGATCATATTCAATCTGAGCATCAGCGGACCGCCTCAAGCAGTGTTGCCAACATCGCGTTAATGACACCGATTACTTTCGACGACGCCTGATAGCTCTTCTCCAAATCGAGAAGTGCCGCCATTTCCTGATCAATACTGACACCGGTGACGCGCAGAAGAGTTTCGCTAGCCCGCATTCTGGTGGCGGAAGCGCCATCTGCCGCAGCCTGCGCTGTTTGACGTCGAGCCTCCACCCAGGCCACTGACTCCTTGCCGAAACCCTTCAGGCTTGCGTTCGCACCAAGTCCGCTAGCCGGATCGAAACTGCCGGCCAAATCAAACGCGGAGATCAGTTGACCAATCCGGTTCTGATATCCAGCAGCGCCGGTTTGGTTGTAGATGTATGAAGCACCGCCAAGACCACCGTCGCGAATGAGCGAGGGCGTTCCTCCTTGGCGCGGATCCGCTAGCGAATTCAACCTGATCCGCGAAGCCAGACCAGGTGACCAGGTGCCTGGCACCGGCAAGCCTCCGGCGGCGTCGACGAAGAGGCCTGCCTCATCCGGCAATGCCGGAACGGCCGACTGATCTTGTTCGGAAAAACTCTGGACCAAGCCACTGGCGACTTCGTCGACTTGACGCTGCATCGAGTGTACTATCTCGTCTCTCACCTTGGCCAAGGCCGCCAGTCTGCCATTGACGATCGGCATCGGCGAGAGATCGCCAGTGACGGCTACCCCATCAATGAAGACGCCTTGTCCCATGGACGCGGGCGCGAAGCTGGATGTCGGTGTCATGCTAACGCTGCGGGGGCTGCCCTCAAACAACACCGTGCCGCCTTCGGCATATATCATCAGGTCGTTGTTCGGCCGGCTCACTGTCCGGATGCCGACTTCTTCTGAAAGCAGTTTTAGAATCGAGTCCCGCCGATCAAGGCTTTCGGCCAGATCGCTTGCTGTTCCAGAGCCACGGACAATGCCGTCGTTCACCACCTTGAACTGCGACAGCAAAGTGTTGATATGCTCGACCGACTGAGACATGGCCCGGTCCGCCTCGGTGCGGATGCTCAGCACCTCGGCAGACGTATCGTTCAGCTTCTGGACCAGACGGCGCGCTGATTCCAGTGCCGAGGCCGCGAGGGCCGAATTGGATGGATTGGTTTCATAGGTTTTGAGGCTGTTCTGCAGGGCACCCAACATGGCAGCCACTGAGCTATCTGCTTCCGGGTCGCCGATGGTAGCGCTCAGGCGATTTAAGGCGTCGAGAACCACCTGCTGTCCGGCAGCGTTGCTGGTGGAGCCGAGCAGTTTGCCGAGGAGCTGCTTGTCCATGCTGCGGCTTGTCGACGAAACGGCCGGGGCGCCGCCTGGCAGTGTATGGATCTCGGCGTATTTCCGGGTATAGTTCTCGTCGCCGGCAAAACTCACGTTGCGCGATACGAGAGCGGATTGTGCCGCCGAGACGGAGAGGCCCGACAGGGCATAGTTCAAAGCCGAAGAAAGTGTAGTCATCTGCGGGGCCTCATGCCACCTCTATTGTCCCGGTCAGCGTTTCAGATTGACCAGAACGTCCATGAGTTCGGAGCCGGTCTGAAAGACTTTGGAATTTGCGGTGTAGCTTCTTTGTGCATCGATCATCGCCGTAAGTTCACCGGCGAGATCGACGGTGGACTGTTCGAGCGCGCTCGAGATGATCTGCCCCAGTCCGCCGGTTTGGGCAAAACCGATCTCCACGTCGCCAGACTGTGACGTAGTCGCGTAAACGTTGCCGGCAAGCGGGCTCAACATGTCGGGGCTGGTGACATGAGCAAGTGGAATCCGGAAAACCGGCACCCTGGCGCCGTTGTCATAAGTCGCATAGACCAAGCCGTCGCGCGATATCTCCACCAACTCGGCGCCGCTCGGAGGATTGCCGTTGGTCTTGGCGGAGATCACCACATAGCCGGTCGCCAGCTGTGAGACACCGCCAACATCGAGTGAAAACGCCGCTCCACCTGGAATGGGAATGTCGATAGCGGTGGGCTGACCTGCCGCGAACTTGCCGGTTGTGGGTTCGAAGTTCAAGGTCTGTGTGGCCAAAGGTCCCGCGGAATAGGGAAAGCCGCCACCGGGTGCTGCCAGGCTCGAGTCATAAGCAGTGAGCTCCCATTCTTCTCCTGCTGTCTTGGTGTAGTAAAGATCAAGCTTCACTTCGCGGCCAAGGTTGTCGTAGGTGATCAACGATGACTTCGCGGTGAAGGAAGCTGCCGCAGAGTTGGACGACGGCAGATCGCCAGGAGCGACAATGGCGGCATCAGCGGGAAGATTTGCGACGAAACGTCCGTCGGTCGATGGCGAAGCCGCCAGCGCGAGGTCTTCAAGGTTGATGGTGCTGAGATTGGAATATCCATTCACCGTTACATCGGGCTGATCGGGATTCAGGCGATACCCTAGCAATTCGAAGCCTCCGGCATTGACGAGAATGCCTTCGCCGTTGGTCACGAAGTTGCCGGCGCGCGTCAGATAGGGCGTGCCATTTTCATCTGCGACGACAAAGAAACCGCCGCCGCTGACCGCGAGGTCGGTGAGCGAGGATGTATTGCCAATGCTTCCTTGGGTGCCGATCATGGTGCGGATCGTCGAGAGGACCGAACCTGACTGATAGCCGCTGGGGCAAGTCGCCAACAGCAGACTTGAGAATTCACAGGACGAACTCTTGTAACCGGTCGTGTTCACATTTGCCACATTCTCGGCGACTGTCGAAAGCCGGTCGGCTTGGGCATTCATGCCCGATACGCCCGTCCGCATGATTCCGTAAAGACTCATTGTGACCGCCTTCGCAAATTCAACTTCAGGATCATCTCAGGAAGAGCTTGCGCAGGCCTGAACCACTTGCCGTTCAGCGGCAAAACTTGCGGGCCGGTGCCGTCCAATTACCGAAACCGGTCGCGACAAGGTTGCGGATCACGGCGCAGATGTAGCGCTTCTGAGCCGGATTGTTGTTGGGACCGGCATGATAACGCGCCACTGCCATCGTCCAGCTACCCTCCCTTTGCCGGAGTTCGCGCAAGAAACGGGCAGCATAACTTACGTTCTGCGCCGGATCGAACATAGCTTCAACAGAAGAAAATTCCTTGCCGTGATAGTAATGGTTGATTTGCATGCAACCGAGATCAATCAGAGTCTTGCCGGCACCGCGGGCCCTGTTGAATTCCTTCA
>JANPCS010000560.1:0-5423 GCA_031431065.1 Hyphomicrobiales bacterium
CAACAGCAACCGGTTCACACTCATGAATTCCATCCCTGCCGAACACCCCCCATTCAAGACCGGCAAGATCGGCGTGCTGCTGATCAATCTCGGAACGCCTGAGGGTACAACCTATTGGCCAATGCGCCGCTACCTGAAGGAATTCCTTTCGGACCGGCGGGTGATCGAGGTCAACCGCGCTCTGTGGTGGGTACTGCTCAACGGCGTGATACTGACGATACGGCCGAGCAAGAGCGGGCATGCCTATGAGCAGATCTGGAATCGCGAACTGAACGAATCACCATTAAAGACCTTCACACGGTCGCAGGCCGAAAAGCTTGCCCAACGTCTCGCCGGCTTGCCGCAGGTGATCGTCGACTGGGGCATGCGCTATGGGTTGCCGCCCACGGCGGAACGCATCCAGGCACTCAAGGATCAAGGCTGTGACCGCATCCTGCTGTTTCCGCTCTATCCGCAGTACAGCGCCGCGACGACGGCCACGGCGCTTGATAAAGCCTTCGACACCTTAAAGGCGATGCGCTGGCAACCTGCGGTGCGCAGCGTACCGCCCTATTATGATAATCCGGCCCATATCGAGGCCCTGGCCATCTCGTTGGAAAAGCACCTCGCAGCGCTGGACTGGACCCCGGATCTGATCCTTGCTTCGTTCCATGGCCTGCCAAAGAGCTACTTCATGGCGGGCGATCCCTATCACTGCCATTGCCTGAAAACGGCAAGGCTGCTGGCCGGGCGGCTGAATCTTTCCAGCGGCAAGCTGCAGGTCGTTTTCCAGTCGCGGTTCGGCAAGGCTGAGTGGTTGCAGCCCTATGCCCAGCAGACGGTCGAGGAATTGCCCGCGAAGGGCGTGAAGAATCTGGTCATGATCATGCCGGGCTTTGCCTCGGATTGTGTCGAAACCCTCGAGGAAGTGGCGATCGGCCTAAAGGAGACTTTCGAGGAAAAGGGCGGCAAGAAATTCTCGGTGGTGCCTTGCCTGAACGATTCCGAGGAATCGGTTACCATGTTAGAGGAAATCGTGCGAAACGAAATACAGGGCTGGGTTTGACCCGGATTGAAATTATGCCTATCCGGCACCAGTTTGTGGGCAGCTGCGTGACGGCTGGTTGGAGGAGGAAACATGTTTGACGGCTCAGGCTTTGAAGGCTTCGGCATCTTCGTTCTGGTGGTCCTGGCGGTTGTCGTCTTCTACCTGCTGCGCGCCATCCGCATGGTGCCCCAGGGCTTCAATTTCACGGTGGAGCGCTTCGGCAAATATGTCCGCACGCTGCAACCCGGACTTGGCCTCATCGTCCCGTTCATCGACAAGATCGGCGCCAGGCAGAACATGATGGAACAGGTGATCCCGGTTCCTTCCCAGGAAGTGATCACCCGCGACAACGCCATGGTGACGGTCGATGGCGTCGCCTTCTACCAGGTGCTCGACGCGGCCCGCGCGGCCTATGAGATCAAGGACCTGCAGAACGCCATCATCAACATGACGATGACCAACATCCGCACGGTGATGGGCTCGATGGAACTCGACAGCCTGCTGTCGCAGCGCGACGAGATCAACCACCGGCTGTTGGGCGTTGTCGATCAGGCGACGCATCCCTGGGTCGTCAAGATGACCCGCATCGAGATCAAGGATATCAATCCGCCGCGCGATCTTGTCGACTCGATGGCCCGGCAGATGAAGGCCGAGCGCGAAAAGCGCGCGCTGATCCTCGAAGCCGAAGGCATGCGGCAGGCCGCCATCTTGAAGGCGGAAGGCGAAAAACAGTCGGTCGTTCTGCAGGCCGAAGGACGGCGCGAAGCCGCCTTCAAAGATGCAGAGGCGCGCGAACGCTCGGCTGAAGCCGAAGCCAAGGCGACCGAATTGGTCAGCAACGCCATCGCGACGGGCGACGTGCAGGCGATCAACTATTTCGTCGCCAACAACTATATCAAGGCCCTGGAAGCCATCGCCACGTCGCCCAACCAGAAGATCCTGATGATGCCGATCGAGGCATCCTCGGTCATCGGATCGATCGGCGGCATCGCGGAAATCGCCCGCGAGGCGTTTGGTGGGCAGGCACCGATTTCCAACGCGCGGCGCGGTGCGGTGCCGCAAGTTCCGCCCAAGGCGTGATCGTCTGGAGCTGCTGAACCATGGAACACTTCATTCCGTTTCTGGGATACTGGATCTGGTGGGTGGCCGCCGGGGTACTGCTGATCCTCGAGCTCATGGCGCCGGGTGTTTTCCTGATCTGGCTGGCCGCCGCCGCTGCTGTAACCGGACTTGCCGACATGGTGTTCGGCATGACGTGGCAGATCGAGCTTCTGGTCTTCGCGGCACTTTCCGTGGTCAGCGTTGCCGCCGGGCGGATCGTCTATCGCGGGCGCAATGCCGAGCCAGCCGATAATCAATATCTGAACCGCCGCCAGCACGGCTACATCGGCCGCAACTTCACGCTCGGCGAACCGATCACCAATGGGCGCGGCAAGTTGACCATCGACGATACGATCTGGGAAATTGAAGGACCGAATATGACAGCCGGTTCACAGGTGCGTGTCGAATCGGTGTCGGGCATGCGGCTGATCGTGACTGCAGCTTGAACGATTCTGAAAGCTTCGTGAGCTTGCCCCAGTCAGTGAAATTTTCGCCAAGGAAGTGAAACATCCGGCAATCCTCGCTCTAGGCGCCATGTTAGCGAGTTCGTGCAGATGGTAACCCCATCGGAAGCACGAAGACAACCAACAGGAGCTACTCATGAAGAAACTCATCCTTGCCGCCGCAACGCTTGCAGCGCTGTCGACGGCCTCGTTTGCCGACCAGAACTCCGAGAACGCGAACATGATGGCAA
Source organism: Hyphomicrobiales bacterium (assembly GCA_031431065.1). Lineage (GTDB taxonomy): Bacteria > Pseudomonadota > Alphaproteobacteria > Rhizobiales > Aestuariivirgaceae > Aestuariivirga. The sequence continues at coordinate 2,823 of JANPCS010000560.1, forward strand.
AGATGCGCATGGAGCGATTTGCGATGATCGAGCAGATGATGAATGACCAGATGGCGTCGTTGAAGATGCAAGAAGCGATGCTAACCAACTACCAGCGCATTCTTAAGCAGATGATGCAGAACGAAAATTCATCCAACAACAACTGATCCGGGCGGAGCGCGGCAGGTTTACTTCGGTGTAGAACCTCCGCACCCTGCAATTCCGGCAGTCAGACGAAATCGGGAGCTGGACGCAAAGTCCGGCTCTTTCTCAACTCTGACAGCTCCCTGTTGCGCCGGACCGGCAAGTGGTTGTGAGATTCGCCCTCGTAACATTCACGGACAGGTGTTGCGCAAACCGCGGTTCCCTCACTTGCAATTGTGCCGTGTTGATTGGCGCCACGTATGACTTCTCCCTATCTACCATCTTGTAGGGGAGATGGAAGTTTGCCGAAGGCATTCAATAATGTTTCAGACTACTTGTCAGAGCTCGTTTGCACGACAAGCGATGACTTAGGCTGGACGGGTCTGCGTTTGATGTCGGCTTGCGGGATCGCGGACGACGTGGCGTTTTCGACCAGCAAGGAATCGATTACCTTGGAACTTACCGGAACAATCAGCCACCTGAGCGTCATGGATGGCCGGGCCAACGAACGTGCCACGAACCCGGGGGATATCTGCCTTGTGCCGGCAGGTGTCGAAGCGCGGTTTTCCTGGACGATCTCCGAACCGTTGCAGCACTCGGTCTTGGTCGAGTTCGATCGGTCCCTGTTCGCGCACTATTGTCCCGAGATCGCCACTGAGTCATTTCTCGCCGGCCATCTCGAGCCACGTGACTATGCGGCCAATCCACACATCTCGTCTCTCATCGGTTCGCTGGCAAGGGAACTGGATCCAACTCTGAGGCGCGGCCGCTTGTTTTCAGAGACCGCCATCAGGTTGCTTGCAATGGAAGTGGCTGCAACCGCCTGGACACGTAAACACGCCCTGCTGAGTCAGGAAGTCGGATTCGATTCGCGAGTTCGCTTGGCGATCGATTTCATTGAATCGGACTATCTGACGGACATATCCTTGGCTGATCTAGGTAACGCTTGTGGCCTTGGCACAACGCGCCTGGTGCATCTGTTCAAATTGGAAACCGGCCACACACCCTATGCCTATGTGGTGCGCCGCAGGCTCAGTCATGCAGTACAGCTATTGCGGACCGCGAAGTTGCCGATCGCCCATGTGGCGATCGAGTCCGGATTTTCCGATCAGCAGCACATGACCAGGCTCTTCAAGCAGCACCTCGGCCGGACGCCGAAGTCGATTCGTTGCGGACGCTGACTCCCAAAAGCCGAGTCCGGTTCACACCTGATGTGGGCGCCCTAGATCAGGCCGATGCGCAGCAAGTCGTGAATATGCACCAGGCCGAGCGGACGCTGGTTTTCGTCAATGACAAACAGGCTGGTGATTTTCAGCGAATTGAGCTGCTCGAGCGCTTCCGAGGTCAGGGCGTCGGGCTCGATCGATTTCGGCGACCTGGTCATTACCTCGCCGACACTCAGGTTCAGGAGATCGGGGGTCATGTGCCGTCTAAGGTCGCCGTCGGTGACGATGCCGATGAGCTGGCCGCCATCATCGATCACACCGAGGCAGCCGTAGCTGCGTTGGGTCATCAGGATCAGGGCTTCCGACATCTTGCTGTGCTCATTGGCCAGTGGCAGTTCATCGCGCGGGTGCATGATGTCGCGCACGTGCTTCAGCTGGGCGCCGAGTTTGCCGCCGGGATGAAATGTCTTGAAATCGTGAGCGCTGAAGCCCTTGTCCTCGAGGAGCGCCATGGCGAGAGCGTCGCCGAGCGCCAGCTGCAACAAAGTCGATGTAGTGGGCGCCAGGCCATTCGGGCAGGCCTCGCGGGCCCGCGGCAATGGCAACACGATGTCAGCTTCAGTGCCCAATGTGCTTGATGGAACCGACGTGATGGCGATGAGCGGCACCTGAAAGCGCCGCGAATAGTTCAGGATGTCGCGCAGTTCCGGCGATTCGCCGGAGTTCGAAATCATGATGATGACGTCGTCGGGCGTTATCATTCCGAGATCGCCATGGCTGGCTTCGGCTGGATGCACGAAGCTGGCCGGCGTACCAGTCGAAGCCAGCGTTGCTCCGATCTTGCGGGCGATGTGGCCACTCTTGCCCATGCCGGTCAGCACGACCCGGCCCTTGGCGTTGCGGATGCGCTCGACTGCCGCCACCAGGGCATCGCCCAACGGGCCATCGATGGCCGAAATCAGGAGTTGCATGCCCTCGGTTTCAGTGACCAGGGCACGGCGGGCGGAGGCCCGCCATTGGGCGCCAAGTGGAACGGGATTCTTAATGGTATTGACCAGCATGGGTCTCTTTTAGGCAGTATTGCATCCCGATGCCAAGGGCATTGGCACAGTGCGTCAGGGCAATCGGGTGAAGAAGTCCGTGACAAAGGGATGAAGTGCTGAATCTGTCATCCTCCACTGATTCTGTTTGTGGAGAACGGCGATGGCGCATGACGGCACTGACTTCGCGGCGATTATGGAATCGACGAGTTTCCTTCACTATTTCAATGACCTGCCAGATCACCGGCAGGCGGGGAAGGTGGATTATCCGT
>JANPCS010000561.1:0-4175 GCA_031431065.1 Hyphomicrobiales bacterium
CCCATCATGGCCCGGCCCATCTCGCTCATGATGGCCCGCACGTCGGCGAAATCGAGGTTGATCAGGCCTTCCTTGGTCATCAGTTCGGTGATCGAGGCAACGCCCGAGTACAGCACCTGGTCGGCCATGGCGAAGGCGGCGGCAAAGGTGGTTTTCTCGTTGGCGACGCGGAACAGGTTCTGGTTGGGGATGACGATCAGCGTATCGACGTGCTTGGCCAGTTCCTCGATGCCGCGCTCTGCCGTCTGCTGGCGGCGCACACCTTCGAAGTGGAATGGCTTGGTGACCACACCAACCGTGAGGATGCCCTGCTCTTTGGCGGCGCGCGCAATGACGGGAGCAGCACCCGTGCCGGTTCCACCGCCCATGCCGGCAGTGATGAAGGCCATGTGCGAGCCGGCCAAATGGTCGAGGATTTCGGGCAATGCCTCCTCGGCGGCAGCGGCACCGATCTGTGGTTGAGATCCGGCACCCAACCCCTGCGTCAGGGCTGTACCCATTTGAACCCGCCTGGTCGCGGCATTCTGCATTAGCGCTTGCGCGTCGGTGTTGGCGACGACGAATTCGACACCGAGCAAGCCGCTCTCGATCATGTTGTTGACGGCGTTGCCGCCAGCCCCACCCACGCCGAATACGGTGATACGCGGCTTGAGATCGGAGAGATTTGGTATGGTGAGATTGATTGTCATGTATGGCGCCCGGTGCTGATTTGCCGGAACCATATTTCTTACCCAATCCATAACAATTGGTTAACGCGCGCTAACCAAACCCCGAAAAAGCGAATCAAAGTGAGTTGTTTCGGCTCAAGGGGCTAAGACTTGCTTCATTTTGGGCCTCGGCGGCTGGCCACGCGGTGAGTAGCGACCTGCCGGCTGGCCAGCACCTTGTCGATGCGGCGTCCGTCGAGATCGATGACCTCGAAGCGCCAGCCGCCTGAGTGGGCGGATTGGCCGAGCGCTGGCAGGTGCTTCAGCGCATCCAGCACCAGGCCCGCCACCGTGTCGTAGCGGCGCTTGGCGGGCAGGACGAAGCCGATCAGTTCGGCCATCTCATCGGCGGCCATGTGGCCCGGCAGGAGCCATGACCCATCATCACGTTCGACCGCACTTTCGGCGTCGTCCCCCTCCCGCTCGAAGCTGCCGGCAATCGCTTCCAGCAGGTCTGCGGCGGTAACAATGCCGAGTGTCCGGCCATATTCATCTTGAACGAAAGCCAGATGGATGGCCGAGCCGCGGAAAAGCTCCATCGCCTCCAGTGCCGGCATGGCCTCCGGAATCAGCGGCACTTTCTGTACAAGACTGGCAATGTCGAGTTTCTTGCGCTCCAGTAGAGTGTCGGCCACGTCCTTGATCTGGATGATGCCGATGGCGTTTTCAGGATCGCCGTGATGCACCGGAATGCGCGAATGCGGGCTGGCGACAATCTTGCGCTTGAGCACGGTGAGCGGGTCATTGACGTCGAGCATGTCGATGCCGGACAGCGGCGTCATCATCGCCCGCACCGGCCGGTCGCCCAGCCGCATGACCCCGGCAATCATGTCGCGCTCGCCACTCTCGATGACGCCGGCGGTCTCGGCTTCGGCGATGATGGTGCGGATTTCCTCGTCGGTGACCAGCCCGTCACTCGACTGCGTCTGCCCGAACAGGCGGATCAGCAGCCGCCCCGAACCATCGAGCAGCGACACGAAAGGCGACATCAGTTTCGACAGCAGGCTCATCGGCCAGGCGGCGCGGCAGGCGATCAGTTCGGGGTTCCTGAGCGCCAACTGCTTCGGCACCAATTCGCCGATGACCAGCGAGACATAGGTAATGGCGGTGACCACAACCGCAAGTCCAATGGGCTCGGCCCAGCCGCGCACCATGCCGACGGCGATCAGCCAATCCGTCAGACGGCCGCCCAGCGATGCTCCCGAAAATGCCCCAGCCAGAATACCGACCAGCGTGATGCCGACCTGCACGGTCGACAGAAAGCGCCCCGGATTCTCAGTGAGCGCCAGAGCCATCCTGGCACCCGGCACGCCCCGGTCGCGCATCGCCTTGAGGCGGCTGGGCCTGGATGACACGACAGCGAGCTCGGACATCGCCAGCACGCCGTTCAGAACGACAAGCCCGAACACCAGCAGAATTTCAAGATAGACCATTAAGGCGCCGCCTATAGCGCCTCAAGAGCAGGCATGCAAATGGGCTGGAAGATAACCGGCCCATGCGGCGGACGTAGCCGTGCTGGTGTCACGGCGGCATTGCGCGCAATGCTTCGTTCGTCGCGATTTCGACATAGCTCGCCTGCGCCGCCGCGGGTGGAACGGGAAGTCCGTCTTCGATCAACCCATCAATATGAAACGCGATGGCGCCACGGATTTCGGCTTCGGTTTCCGCGATCGTGTTGCCGGTGGCAACGCACCCCGGAAGGTCGGGCACATAAGCTCCATAGTTGTTTCCGGCTTTCTCGATGACGACGGCGTAGCGCATGTCACTGGTCCTTCCTCAGTCCGGCTTGTTTCATGATGCTGCAGGCCATCGCAGGCGACAGGTCGTCGGACGGCTTGCCCGGGATGGTGACACGCCCGGGCTTCGAATGGTGCTTATATTGGCGATGACTGCCGCGCATTGCAACCTGAAACCAGCCATGCCGTTCGATAAGCCGGATCATCTCGCGGATCTTAACAGGCATGGGTCACAAGCGCCGCTCGCCTCAGAAGCTCTCGGCGATCCACCTTCCCATGCGCCGGACATAGCCGTGCTGGGCGCGTTCCACCGCTTCGGCCTTGGCTTTCGGCAAGGCATATTGCGCATCGGGCTTGAGCGCGTAGTTGAGCAGCCCGGCGCACACCGCGAAGCCCGGCGTGTGGGCTGATTCCGGCATGCCCGGCATATGCGCCGGCGTGCCCAACCGCACCTGGCGGTCAAGCCATTGGCTGGCCACTTCGCGCACCCCGTTGAGCTGGCTGGCGCCGCCGGTGATCACCACACGCCTGCCGGCCAGGTGCGCCACGCCGCTCGCCTCCAGCTTGTCGCGCAGCATCTCGAACGTCTCCTCGAGTCGCGGCCTGATGATGCCGGTCAGCATCGATTTCGGCACCTGTTGCACGGTATCCACACCACGCTCGCCCAGCAGCGGCACGGCAATCATCTCGCGCTCGTCGGTTTGGGACGCCAGTGCCGAGCCCCACAGCGTCTTCATGCGTTCGGCATGCGCGATGGTGGTCGACAGGCCCCGCGCGATGTCGTTGGTGATGTGCTGGCCACCCAGCGGCACGATATCGGCGGAGACCAGATGGTTTTCGTGGAACACCGCAAAGCTGGTTGTGGCGCCGCCCATGTCGACGACGGTGACGCCGAGTGTCTTTTCATCCTCCGCGATGACCGCGCGCGCCGCCGCATAGGGCGACATGACGAAACCGGCGGTCGCCAGATGCGCCCGCTCGATGGCCAAGGTGAGATTGCGCAGGTGCGGCGTTTCGACCGTGACGACGCCGAGATCGAGCGCCAGTACCTCACCATACATGCCGAGCGGTTCCTTCACGCCCCTGGCATCGTCGAGATGATACTGCACAGGGGCCAGATGCAATACCGAGCGGCGGCCGGGATCGACCTGGTCGAGAACGATATTCAGTACACTGTCCATATCGCGTGGGGAGACGAGGCCGGTCTGGGTTTTGTGCGAGCCGCTGAACAGGCGCGATTGCGGCCGGCCGCCCGAGACGTTCACATAGATTTCGCTGATGGTGCGCTGGGCCATGCGCTCGGCCGCATCGACCGCCAGCCGGATGGCACGCTCGGCCTCATCGACATTGACGATGGCCCCGGCCCTGATGCCGCGCGACACCTGGTGCCCCACGCCCAGAATCTTGAGGCAGCTCTTGTCGTCCGCGTCCGATGTGCGGTGCTTGGCCGGTCCCACCTCGGCGATGAGGCAGGTGATCTTGGTCGAGCCGGCATCAAGCGCTGCGATCACCCCGCCCTTCGGCTGAGCCGGACCGCGCGATGTGCCCTTGCCCTGGAACTGTACCACCGTCATGACGCAACACCCCTCGCACTAACTCCGGACCAAGATCACTGCCGCTTGGCCAATGCCGTCTTGTCCGCCCCGCCCTCTTCGGCCGCCACCTCGGCCACTTCCACCGTCACCCGCCCCGCAAGGCGCATGTCGACAGATCGTATTCCCTTCGACAGGAT
>JANPCS010000562.1:0-1653 GCA_031431065.1 Hyphomicrobiales bacterium
CGGCAAGTTCCGTGTGCTTGATCTGGTCGAGCCGGCCACGCCAGCGCGTGAACTGGGATAGCAAATCCGACAATGATTTGCGCGCCTTGCCGGCCAGCTCCTGTGTCTCACACATCAGTTGCGCGGCAGCCATCATCGGCATCTGCTTGGCGCGCGCAAGGTCGTGGATGCGTTTGATCGTGGTGTCGCCGAGGCCGCGCTTGGGCACGTTGACGATGCGCTCGAATTTCAAGTCGTTGGCGGGATTGCCGATCACTTCCATGTAGGCGACGGCATCCTTGATTTCCTGCCGCTCGTAGAAACGCGGACCTCCGATCACGCGATACGGCAGACCTAGCGTCATGAAGCGGTCTTCGACCACGCGCATCTGCGCGGACGAGCGCACCAGAATCGCGACCTCATTCAAGTTGTGTCCGTGCTTGCGCAGTTTCTCGATGTCCTCGCCGAGGATACGCGCTTCTTCTTCGTCATCCCACACGCCGGTGACAGTCACCTTGTCGCCAAGGATATCGTCGGTGAACAACGTCTTACCGAGCCGCCCGTTGTTCTTCGCAATCAATCCCGCAGCCGCGCCAAGGATGTGCCCCGTGGAGCGATAATTGCGCTCGAGCTTGATGACGGCGCAACCCGGAAAGTCCTTGTCGAACTTGAGAATATTGTCGACTTCAGCACCCCGCCATCCATACACCGACTGATCGTCGTCGCCGACGCAGCACAGGTTCGGTGAGCCCTGCGCGAGCAGGCGCAGCCACATGTACTGAACGATGTTGGTGTCCTGATATTCGTCGACCAGGATGTACTTGAATTTGCGGTGATACTCGGCAAGCACATCCGGGTTGTCGCGAAACAGCCGTAACCCTTCGAGCAGCAGGTCTCCGAAGTCGACCGCGTTGAGATCCTTCAGGCGCTGCTGGTAATCGCCATATAATTTCTGGCCCTTACCGTTGGCGAAGGCGAAGCTTTCTCCAGGCGGCACTTGGCCCGGTGTGATGCCGCGGTTTTTCCAGCTGTCGATCAGGTTCGACAACTGGCGCGCCGGCCAACGTTCCTTGTCGATGCCTTCGGCCTCGATCACCTGTTTCATCAGACGGATGCTGTCGTCCATGTCAAGAATGGTGAAGCCGGATTTGAGTCCAACCAATTCGGCATGCCGGCGCAAAATCTTGACCCCGATGGAGTGGAATGTACCAAGCCAGGGCATGCCCTCAACCGCGCCGCCAATCAGATGGCCGATGCGCTCCTTCATTTCGCGCGCGGCCTTGTTGGTGAATGTGACGGCGAGCACCTGCGATGGCCACGCCTTGCCGCTCGCGAGTATGTGCGCAATGCGTGTGGTCAACACTCGCGTTTTGCCGGTGCCGGCGCCCGCCAGAACCAAAACGGCGCCGTCGATTATTTCAACGGCACGCTGCTGTTCGGGGTTGAGGCCCTGAAGGTAGGGAGCCGACGCTGCAGTGACACCCCGTGCCCGCTCTGAAATCGACGGTTTCGCGATTGTTACAGGCGGCAGTGCGTTGTCTGGCGGCAGTGCCTTACCTGGCCCAGACGTCTCTTGGCCAGCTGTGCCACTTTCAAACTTTTCCGGCGGTGGAAGAACACCTTCTTCGTCCGCGTCGTCATAAAATCGTCTGGTTGCCATGGGCGCTGGGTCGG
>JANPCS010000563.1:0-3948 GCA_031431065.1 Hyphomicrobiales bacterium
GCGATTTAATGTCGAGGATGCGCTTGATGAAATCCGGCTGCGTCTGGATATCGATGGAACGCGGCCGTGGAATATCGATGTCATAAATTTCAGCGATGCGTCCGGGCCGCGCTGACATCACCGCCACGCGGTCGGCGAGGAAGATCGCTTCCGAAATCGAATGCGTGACGAAGGCGATGGTCTTCTTCGTCTCCATCCAGATTTCCTGGATCAGCAGGTTCATCTCGTCGCGGGTAAAGGCATCGAGCGCCCCGAAGGGTTCATCCATCAACAGCACCGACGGATCGACCGAGAGGCTGCGGACGATCGAGGCGCGCTGCTGCATGCCGCCCGACAATTCGCGCGGGAACTTGTTTTCGAATCCTGTGAGACCAACGCGGTCAAGCAGCATGTTGATGCGCGCCCGGTCGGGTGCGCGGCGCTTCAACTCGAAGGGCAGTTCGATGTTCTTGATGAGATTGCGCCACGGCAGCAGATTGGCATCCTGAAAGATCATGGCGATCTCCGGATGCGGCTTGGTGATCTTCTCGTTGCCGAGTGTGATGTCGCCCGAGCTAAGCGTGTGAAGACCGGCCATCGACCATAGAAGCGTGGTCTTTCCGCAACCCGAGGGACCGAGAATGCACAAGAATTCGCCTTCCCGTACGTCGAGCGACACATGATCGAGCGCATGCACGTCACCGGAGCGGGTTTGGTAAAATTTGCTGGCATCGCGGATCGCCATCTTGACGGCGGGCAACGCGTCGAGACCGGCTCTTTTCAAAGTCTTTTCCGACATCGACACGCGATCAATTCCCCGCCAAGCCACGGCTGATCGTGAAATGATGTTACAATTTCGGAATGTGCGCAATAGGCATCTTGTGCGTGGCTGCACCGCGAGCATGACCGGCACACAAGTTCAAAACCTATAAAAACGGCAGGATTGCAATCAAAGCCCCGCGCATCTCATGTGAGGCGTCATGTCCTGTCCGGCAATCCCGCTGTTGCCCTCGTCTGGATTCCATGTAATTTAATTACACGGCCATTGCCGGGATAATTGAAGGTTCTGGCGGAGTGAGCAGTCCGGTGACAACCAAGACCCAGCGCCTGCGTTTGAAGAAGCCGGCGGCGATCGACATCGTGTCGCGTCTCCAGCGCATCGACCCGGACCTGTCGCCGGCCGAGCGGCGGGTCGCCGAGATCGTCACCTCCGGCTACGAAGCGGCCACCCGCATGACCATTGCCGAACTGGCAAGCCGTGCCGACGTGAGCCAGCCCAGTGTCACGCGCTTTTGCCGGTCTCTGGGCTGCGCATCGTTTTCCGAGTTCAAGATCAGCCTGGCAACGACCTTGACGGTTGCCTCGGCTTACCTCAAATCCGAGCGCGTCTTCGACGACGATGCCGGCCATCTGGCGCATGCCGTGATAATGCGGGCGGCGGGCGCCTTGCGCGAATGTCTCGACCAGGTCGATACGGCGATCATCGCCACGGCAATCGAGGCGTTGGCGGGTAGTCAGCGTATCGATCTCTATGGCCAGGGCGGCGGTTCCGCCGCGATGATCGAGGACGCCAAGCTGAGACTGTTCCGGCTCGGCCTTCCGGTCTCGGCCTATACCGACGGCCACCAGCAGCGCATGTCGGCGGCAACGCTGGGGCCCGGCAGCAGCGTGCTGGCAATCTCCAACAGCGGCCGCTCGAAGCCGGTGGTCGAGGCGATGGAGATCGCCCGCTCGTTCGGTGCCAAAACCATCGCCCTGACGCGGCCCGGCACGCCGCTGAGTGCCGCCGCTGAAATCGTCATCGCCGTGACCATTGCCGAGGGACCCGATGTGATGATGCCAACACCTTCGCGCTATGCCCATATGGCCATCATCGACACGCTGGCGGCGGGTGTAGCGCGGAAACTTGGGGCCCGGGCGATGGAACCGCTGCGGCGCGTTCGCTACACACTGGCCCGCATCGGCACGGCCATTCCCACGCCCTCGACCGACCCCACGGCTTTGATGCGCCAACAGGATGCCGAGGAGTGATAAAATGCCGGGGCAGCAGACGGACACTGCCACGGCCTGGTTGACTAAGTTGAATGCATCGGGTGCCGCGCTGGCATCGGCAAAGCCTGCCAACGCCGGTCTACTGACGGAAGATCAAAACTTCGGGCGTTCCAGCATCTCGGGCGCCGCACCCGAAGAGCGAGCACCCGTCGTCATAGTGCCGGCAAAGGGATTGGGGCGGGCCGCCGGACGCGGCTTCGGCTTCGGCATTGGCAGCAGGCCTTCGCGCTGCATCTTCTTGCGGGCCAGTTTCTTGGCGCGGCGGATCGATTCGGCCTTTTCGCGCACCCGCTTTTCAGACGGTTTTTCATAAGCCGCATGCGCCTTGATCTCGCGGAAAAGTCCTTCGCGCTGCATCTTCTTCTTGAGGAAGCGCAGGGCCTGGTCAACGTTGTTGTCGCGCACAAATATCCGCAAAGTGGGCCCTCCAGGGCGTCTAATCTGTTGGCTGCTGAGATGCAGCGGGAGTGTTTGAAGATGGACCGGTCAACCAAGACCGGACAGAAATAGTGAGGCGCCGGTCAGCGCTTGGCGGCGGCCGCTTTGACGTCGGCGGGCTTACGGCTGTCGCGCCACAGCTGGAAACCGTTGGTGTCGATGCCGGTTTCGATCGCCAGGCGTTTCAGTCCATGTGGCGGCTTCTGGTCCGGCCGGATGACGCCGAAGACTTCCCAGGGTGCGAAACCATCGGGCAAACCGCCGCCCTTGGGATCACGCGAGAAGCAGAACAAGCCTTTCGACTTTTCTGTGCGGTACATATAGAGATTCTTAGCTACGGCCATGGCTTAACTTGTCCTTGCTGGACGGGAAACCGCTGCCCAGGCGCAAAAATGAAGTGCGCCGGTCTTTCGCAACCGGCGCTCAGCAGAAACCTATCCACGTGCCGCCAGTTCATTTCTGGCCGGCAGGCGATAACAGGTCAGTCAGTGGTTAGCTGGTCGCCTGGAGACGATCGGCCGACGACTTGCCGTTACGGCGGTCGGTGACGATCTCATAGGAAACCTTCTGGCCTTCATTCAAAGTGCCGAGGCCAGCGCGCTCGACAGCGCTGATATGGACGAACACGTCCGGGCCACCCGACGTCGGTTGAATAAACCCAAAGCCCTTCTGGGCGTTGAACCACTTGACGATACCTGTCTGCATAGTCGTTCCTTTCAAGATGCAATAGCCAACAAACGCGCATGCAAAAAAACACGTGCGTAGTTCATCGATGTTCTGGAAGTGAGGGGTAGGGCTATTGCACTTGATTAGACATAAAGCGCGGAGCCAAGCCAACCGGCCGAAACTCGATTGCCTGCATATAGGCGCATCATCGCCCGAACACAAGCAAAAAGCCCGCCGCTTTCGCCGCGCGGATGGCTGTTGAATGCGGCCGCTTAAAGCTTCCACCGCGCCGTGCGGCCCAGCACCCGCTGCACGAAACCGCCGAACAGCAGCAGTGGCGCGATGAGCAACACGGAAGCCGCCGAGAAATTCGCCCACTCCTCTTCGGGCGATGCCACTTGACCTTCCCTGATGGCGATCTGCCCGGCGATCCATGGCGGCAGGGTCATGGCCTTGTCGGTCGCCAGGTAGGCGGCGAAGAGATATTCGTTCATGCACAGGATGAAGACCAGCACGCCCGCTGCCGCAATGCCGCCCGCGAACATCGGCAGAACGATGGTGAAGAAGATCGACCAATGCGATGCGCCATCGAGCTGGGCGGCTTCCTCTTGCTCGCTGCGGCGCGCGCCGAACACCGGCTGCAACAGCCAGATGGCAACCGGCAGATTGTACGCGGCATAGGTGATGACGAGGGCTAGCCGCGTATCCAGCAGGCTGGTGGCCTGCGCCATCATATAAAGCGGCAGGACCAGGACCACCGGCGGCAGCAGGCGGGTTGCCAGAAAGCCGGTCATCATCAGCCCATTGGCCGGC
>JANPCS010000564.1:0-3646 GCA_031431065.1 Hyphomicrobiales bacterium
TTCCTCGCGTTCGATGGCCAGCGCGCGCTCGTCCTTGTCGACGCCGTGGCGGTTAAAGACGCGCACTTCGACCACCGTTCCGGCCACCCCGGGCGGCAGTCGGAGTGACGTATCGCGGACATCCGAGGCCTTTTCGCCGAAGATGGCGCGCAGCAGCTTTTCTTCCGGCGTCATCGGGCTTTCGCCCTTCGGCGTGATCTTTCCGCACAGGATGTCGCCCGGCTTCACTTCCGCACCGATATAGACGATGCCGGCTTCGTCGAGGTTCTTGAGGGCTTCTTCACCGACGTTCGGAATGTCGCGGGTGATTTCCTCAGGACCGAGCTTGGTATCGCGCGCCATCACATCGAATTCCTCGATGTGGATGGAGGTGAACACGTCGTCCTTGACGATGCGCTCCGACAAGAGGATCGAATCCTCGAAGTTGTAACCGTTCCACGGCATGAAGGCGACCAGCACGTTCTGGCCCAGTGCCAGATCGCCAAGATCGGTCGACGGACCATCGGCAATGATGTCGCCGGCCTTCACCCGGTCACCGACGCGCACCAGCGGACGCTGGTTGATGCAGGTGTTCTGGTTTGAGCGCTGGAACTTGGCCAGCGTATAGATATCGACACCCGACTTTGACGGATCGGTCTCTTCCGTCGCGCGGATGACGATACGCTTGGCATCGACCTGATCGACAACGCCACTGCGCCGCGCCGCAACCGCGGCGCCCGAGTCACGAGCAACAATCGACTCCATGCCCGTGCCCACAAGCGGCGCGTTGGTGCGCACCAATGGCACCGCCTGACGCTGCATGTTCGAACCCATCAACGCGCGGTTGGCGTCGTCGTTCTCAAGGAAGGGGATCAAGGCGGCGGCAACCGACACCAGCTGCTTGGGCGACACATCGACGTAATCGATGCGGTCGGCCGGAACGGTCAGCACGTCGCCCGCATGGCGGGCGATCACCAGGTCCTCGGCGAAAGTGCCGGAGGAGGTCAAGGCCACGTTGGCCTGGGCGATATGGTGCTTCTGTTCCTCGATGGCCGACAGATAAACGACTTCCGTCGACACCTTGCCGCCGATCACTTTCTGGTAGGGTGTCTCGATGAACCCGTATTTGTTGACGCGGGCATAGGTCGCCAGCGAGTTGATGAGCCCGATGTTCGGGCCTTCCGGCGTTTCGATCGGGCAGATGCGGCCATAGTGCGTCGGATGCACGTCGCGCACTTCAAAGCCGGCGCGTTCGCGCGTCAGGCCACCCGGTCCAAGGGCCGAGAGGCGGCGCTTGTGGGTGATCTCGGAGAGCGGGTTGGTCTGGTCCATGAACTGGCTGAGCTGCGATGAACCGAAGAACTCGCGCACCGCGGCGGCCGCCGGTTTCGCGTTGATCAGGTCATGCGGCATCACCGTGTCGATATCGACCGATGACATGCGCTCCTTGATGGCGCGTTCCATGCGCACAAGGCCGAGGCGGTATTGATTTTCCATCAGCTCGCCCACCGAGCGCACCCGCCTGTTGCCGAGGTGATCGATGTCGTCGACCTCGCCCTTGCCGTCGCGAAGTTCGTGCAGCGTCTGGATCACCGCGATGATGTCCTCGCGGCGCAGCACCCGCATGGTGTCGGGCACATCAAGCTCAAGGCGCATGTTCATCTTGACGCGGCCCACCGCCGAGAGGTCGTAGCGCTCCTGGTCGAAGAACAACCCGGCAAACAGCGATTCCGCCGTTTCGCGGGTCGGCGGTTCGCCGGGGCGCATGACGCGATAGATTTCGACAAGCGCCTGCTCATAGCTTTCGACCTTGTCGGCTTTGAGCGTGTTGCGGATATAGGGTCCGGTATTGATGTGGTCGATGTCGAGCAGTTTGAGCTCGGCATAGCCAGCTTCCTTCAGGCCCGCGAGCGACTTCTCGCTGATCTCGTCGCCGGCTTCGGCAAAGATTTCGCCGGTTTTGTCGTCAACCAGTTCATCGCTGAGGTAAAGGCCATAAAGGTCCGCGTCGCGCACCAGCAGTTCCTTGACGCCGTCCTCGGCGATCTTGCGCGCCAGACGCGGCGTGATCTTCTTGCCGGCTTCAACCACAACTTGCCCGGTCATGGCGTCGATCAGGTCAACCGACGGCTTGATGCCCTTGAAGCGTGCCGCATCGAACGGCGTCTTCCAGCCGTCATTGGTCAGCGTGTAGGTAACGGTCTTGTAGAAGATGTGCAGGATCTGCTCGGCATCGAGGCCCAGCGCATAGAGCAGCGTGGTGATCGGCAGCTTGCGGCGCCGGTCGATACGCGCATAGATGATGTCCTTGGCGTCGAACTCGAAGTCGAGCCACGATCCGCGATACGGAATGATGCGCGCCGCGAACAGCAGCTTGCCGGAAGAATGAGTTTTGCCCTTGTCATGATCGAAGAACACGCCGGGCGACCGGTGCATCTGTGAAACGATGACACGCTCGGTGCCGTTGACGACGAAGGTGCCGTTGGCGGTCATCAAGGGCATGTCGCCCATGTAGACGTCCTGCTCCTTGATGTCCTTCACCGACTTCGACTGCGTGTCGGGATCGATCTCGAACACGATCAGGCGCAGCGTCACCTTGAGCGGCGCGGCATAGGTCATGCCGCGCTGCTGGCACTCTTCGACATCGAACTTCGGCAGCTCGAATTCGTAACGCACGAATTCCAGCATCGCCTGGCCCGAGAAGTCGGTGATCGGGAATACCGACTTGAACACCGCCTGCAAGCCATCGTTCAAGCGTCCGCCGGCCGGTTCTTTCATCTGCAGGAACTGATCGTAGCTTTCGCGCTGCACCTCGATGAGGTTCGGCATTTCGGCCACTTCGATGTTCTTGCCGAAGAATTTGCGGAGGCGCTTGCGGCTAGCGGCGGATTGTGTTTCGGCCATTGTTTTTCCTTGAGCGGTTCTGAAACAAGCATGAGCGACAGCTTGCCCAACCCCCTCATTTCCGAGAGAATCGGGCAAACCGTCGTGAAATGAACGCAGTACTGGCCCGGCGGCGCCCTCAAGTAAAGGCGCCGCCGGAAATTCGTTACTTCAACTCGACCTTGGCGCCGACCGCCTCGAGCTTCTTCTTCATCGCTTCGGAATCGGCCTTGTTGGCGCCTTCCTTCACGGCTTTCGGAGCGCCTTCGACGAGGTCCTTGGCTTCCTTGAGGCCCAAGCCGGTGATGGCCCGGACTTCCTTGATGACTTCGATCTTCTTGTCGCCGGCCGCCATGAGCATGACGGTGAATTCGGTCTTCTCTTCAACCGGAGCAGCTGCTGCGGCAGCGGGAGCTGCGGCGGCAGCCGGAGCGGCGGCGGAAACGCCCCACTTCTCTTCCAGCATCTTGGACAGTTGTGCGGCTTCGAGCACCGAGAGGCTCGACAGGTCGTCTACGATCTTGCTGAGGTCAGCCATTTGAGTATCTTTCCTTAGTCGGTTTTACAGGTTGAAATCGGCGTGGCGTCAGCCAGCGGCCTGTTCCTTGGTGGCATAGGCGTTCACAACACGCGCCAGTTGGCCGGCAGGCGCCTGAAGCACACCAGCAATCCTGGTGGCGGGCGTCTGGATCATGCCAACCAACCTGGCCCTCAGCTCATCGAGCGAGGGCAGGTCGGCGAGTGCCTTGACCGCCGCGGCATCCATAACGGTTCGGCCCAGCGC
>JANPCS010000565.1:0-2475 GCA_031431065.1 Hyphomicrobiales bacterium
GCGGAACCTCGAGCACCTCGCGCGTCAGCCGGATCGCCAGCTGCAATCGCGCCTTGCCTTCGCTTGAACGGTGCGAACGGCCAACCAGTGCATGTTCGAGGGATTTTGGTGTCCAGCCCGGAATCTTGGCGCAAGGGCCGGAAGAAAAATTCGCGCAGGCGGGTTTAAGCGCCGGTTTCGAGATCGTCATCTTGTGCTCCATCCTTGCAGATGGACTGGCCTTCGGTGGGGAGGGCTAGCCCGGGAGCGCCTATGCCGCATTTCGGCGCGCTCCGCAAGGCTGAGAAACGAAGAAGGTGACCGCGCACTTAAGCGCTAAGCCACCTTCGACGGTTTGAGGACTCTCGATCGAGCCTCAGAACTTGAAGCGCAGTCCGGCGAGAACCTCGTGGGCGGATGGATCCTGGCCATCGAGAATCTGGCGGTAGCGGTAGCCGACATCGGCCGAAACACTTTCGCTGATGTTGACTTCGGCACCGGCCATCAACGCGAAGGCCATGCCGTCGTCATTGCCCGAAGCCCAGCCATAACCCACACCGGCACCGAGATAGGGTGTAAGCATGGTATCGGTCGGGATATCGAAATAGAGGTTGCCGGTGACGGTATCCATGTACGCGTTGCCGCCAAGGCCCGCCATGTCGCCGCGGATATCGGTGCGCAGATACTCGTTGACCTTATAGCCCACGCCGCCGCCGAGCACGAAGGTGCCGCCGTTATCGTTGCGCGTGTCGAGGAACGACCAGCCGGCATCGCCGCGCAGATAGAAGCCCATCGCCGCATAGTCCGCGGGCGGAACTTCCGGATCGGCGGCGAAGGCTGTTGTTGAAACACCGGCGAGCAAACCAAGTGCCAGAATTGTCGATGTGATACGCGTCATCGAATTGTACTCCCTTGCAAACCAACTTCCGTGGTGAGGCTGAAGCTAGAAGCCGACGGTGGCCCAACCCGGGCATGAATGCGGCGGAAAAAAGTAAGGCCTGCGCCTGTTGCAGACCTGCCACAGCATTCTGTGCCATTCCGGCATTCACGTTGACGAACCGCCCACCATGACGCTAGGCCCCGTTTATGCCGCACCGCGCCACACCTATGGACTGGCTCATCCTCGCCATACTCGTCGCCGTGTGGGGCGCGTCCTTCGCCATGAGCAAGGAGGCGCTACGTCATCTCGATGCCAGCTGGGTGATGGCCTTAAGGCTGGCGGTGGCGGCCCTCGTGCTGGTACCCTATGCTTTTGTTTCCGGGCCGGGACTGGCTTCGTCCGCCGCCACATGGGGCAAGTACAGCTGGCTGGCGGTGATCGGCTATGTGGTGCCCTTCTTCATCATCACCTGGGGCATGTATTTTGTGAGCTCCGGAGTAGCTGGCCTGCTGATGGCCTCGATCCCGCTGTTCATGGTGGTGCTGGCGCATTTCGTGCTTGCCGACGAGCGCCTCAACATCCCCAAGAGCGTAGGCTTTCTCATGGGCTTTGCCGGTATCGCGATATTGATCGGCCCGCAAGCTCTGTTCACATTGTCGCTGACCGGTGACGAGTTGAAGGGCGAGCTGGCCATTCTGGCGGGCTGCCTGTGTTACGCCGTACACGGAGTATCGGCGAAGCGCCTGGGTTTCGATCATCCGGTCAAGCAATCCGCCGCCGTCTGCCTTGCCGCCGCGGTTCTGGGTGTCGCCTTCGCCGCGCTTTATCATCCCGCTGGCTTGAGCGGTGTTCCTTTGCAGGGGTTCGCCGCAGTGGCGGGCCTCGGCTTGTTCCCGACGGCGATTGCCACTTTGCTGGCCTATCGCCTGATGGCCAGGGCCGGCCCCAGCTTCGTGGCCTATTCCAATTATCTGGTGCCGATCTTCGCCGTGCTGTTGGGGGCCGCCGTGCTGGGCGAGGAACTCCACTGGAATATTCTCGCGGCCCTGCTATTGGTGCTCTCCGGCATCGCCATCAGCCGCATTGAACCGCGCACGGCAGGAGCCCCCGCATGAAACGCTTGTTCGCCCTCGCTCTCCTGTTATTGACCGCAACGCCCGCCCTTGCCGATGACTGCGCTCTGGCCAGGATCGAGACCGCGCTGTCGGCACCTCTCGATGGCTTGAAGAAACTCGAACGCGATGTGAGCGAGGTTCAGTCGACCGAGGGTGGCCAGTGGCAGATCTACCGCGAGGCCGATGGCCGGGTGAACACGATCATGCGCATCGATGGCGGCGAATCCGGCATGGGTGAGCGCCGCCTGAGCATCGTCAACCGCCAGACCTACGGCATCGCCGTCACCCGCGTCGACTACATGCGCCACGCTTTCGCCGAGGATGCCGGCCCCAACGCCACCGCCAAGCGCACCACGGATTATTAACCCCGATTATGGATAAGCTGTGAGGTTGACGTGGCTATTTATCCTTGGCTTGACGGGCTTGAGGCCGTAGGCGGCGATGCAGGAGAGGATGTGGACGAAGGCATTGACGGGTGACCTGTGCCGCGAGTGCTCCAGT
>JANPCS010000566.1:0-5246 GCA_031431065.1 Hyphomicrobiales bacterium
CTTGTCGGCGGCAACACCCTTGATGCTGACCATGCGGCCCCGCAGCATCGGCGCATTGGTGATGTGGGTGACGCCCGGCTCCTTCGAAATCGCCTCGCGGAAGGCGGCAAGCTCCTGATTGCGGACATCGATGAAGAAGAAAGCCGGTGCCTTTTCGGGGATTCCGGAGCGCAGTTCATCGCTGATGGTGCGGTCGGTGAGCGCCAGCATGACGAACAGCGTCAGGCCGAGGCCCAGCGCCAGAATGACCGAGGCGGCGGCCGAGCCGGGGCGGTGAATATTGCCGATGGCATAACGCCAGATGGCGGATGACGAACGCGGCAGGCGGCGGGCACCGAGAATGATGGCGCGCGCCAGACCCAGCAGCACCACAAAGCTGGCGATCAACCCGCCGAGAAAATAACTGGTGATGCGGGTGTCCTTGAAGCTCACGAACACCAGGGCAGCGATGAGGCCGAGAGAAATGGCAATCGCCGCCAGTTCCCACTTTCCCGGCCAGGCATGGATGGGCGATGTGCGATGCCGGAACAACGCCGAGGCCGCCACTTTCTTGGTGTGCGACAGCGGCCACAGCGCAAAGGCCAGGGTCACCAGAAACCCCAGCGCGCCCGCGAACAGCAGCGGCACGATCTCGACCCGCGATGTCAGCGGCAGGGGCAGAAGCCCACCCACTGTTGCGGCGGCAAGGGCTGGCGCCACCGCTCCCGCTGCCAGCCCCGCAGCAATTGCAATGAGGCCCACC
Organism: Hyphomicrobiales bacterium; assembly: GCA_031431065.1. Classification (GTDB taxonomy): domain Bacteria; phylum Pseudomonadota; class Alphaproteobacteria; order Rhizobiales; family Aestuariivirgaceae; genus Aestuariivirga. The sequence goes on from JANPCS010000566.1 coordinate 743, forward strand.
AGCAGGATCTCGGTCAGGTAGATGCCGAGCACGTCACGTGACGAGGCACCGAGGCATTTCAGCGTGGCGATGGAATTGGTCTTGCGGGTGACGAAGGCCTGCACCGCATTGGCGATGCCGGCCCCTCCGACAATCAGCGAGGCAAGCCCGACAAGCGTCATGAAATAGCCGAGCCGCTCGATGAAGTTGTCGGCCCCTTGCGCGGCGTTGTTGCGGTTCTTGATGCGCCAGCCCGAATCCTTGAAATCATCCTTGGCCCGATCCAGCACCGCCCGCATCTGCTTTGGGGCCGCCGGTTCCGCCAGTTTGATGCGGTAGCGCCAGGTGATCAGGCTTCCCGGCTGCACGATGCCGGTGGCCCGCAACGTCTCCTCGCTCAGCAACAGGCGCGGCCCCAGCACGATTCCGTCGGAAATCCGGTCGGGTTCGAATTTGATCAGTGCACGGATGGCAACGTCGATCGAGCCGAGCTTGATGCGGCCGCCGAGCTTGAGGCCGAGGCGGCCCATCAGCAGCGGGTCTGCGGCGGCACCCGGAATTCCATCCACGGTCTTCAGCGCATCGGCCAGCACCATGCCGCCATCGAGTTCGACCTTGCCATAGAGCGGATAGGCCGCATCGACCGACTTTGCCTCGACCAGCGTGGTGCTGTCTCCGGCCACCGCCATGGCGCGCACGGTCGCCACCTTGCTCAGCTGACCGGACGAAGTGATGAACTTCATCTCGGCATCGGTTGCCTCGCGGTGGATCAGCGACAATTCGACGTCGCCGCCCAGCAACGGCTGGCCCTGCTCATCAAGCCCGCGCGCCACGGCGGCGGCCAGCGAGCCGATGATGGCGATGGTGCCGGTGCCGAGCGCCAGACAAGTGAGAAAAATCCAGAAGCCCTGCAAGCCGGATCTGAGATCGCGTGCCGCGAAGCGCAGCCACAGCTTCACATTCATGGATGCGCCCCGGCGACGATCCTGCCGTCGAGCACTTCGGCCACCCGGTCGCAGCGCGACGCGAGATCGCGGTCATGTGTCACCAGCAGCAGCGAGGCGCCATCCTGTGAGCGGACATCGAAGAGCAGCTGGATGATCTGCTCGCCGGTGACGTGATCGAGATTGCCGGTGGGTTCGTCGGCAATGATGATCCGGGCGCCTGAGGCCAAGGCGCGCGCAATGGCGACGCGCTGCTGCTCGCCGCCCGACAGCTGGCCCGGGTAATGCGTCAGCCGATGGCCGAGGCCAACCCGCACCAGCTTGTCCCGGGCGATCTCCATGGCAGTGGCCGTGCCGCGGAATTCCCGCGGCACCGCGACATTTTCCAGCGCCGTCATGGTGGGGATCAGGTGAAAGGACTGGAAGACGATACCGATATTGTCACGCCGGAAGGCCGCGAGTTCATCCTCGGATTTGCCCGCCAGCGATTGGCCGGCAACCGTCACCGCCCCCCGGCTGGCGGGTTCGAGGCCGGCGATGACCATCAGCAGCGTGGTCTTGCCGGAGCCTGACGGCCCGACGATGCCCAGCGCTTCGCCGGCCTTCACGGTCAAGTCGACACCACGCAGGATATCGACATTGCCGGCGCGGCTCGGCAAGGTCAGGTGAACGTCCTGGAGGGAGACAACGGCGTGGGTCATTTTGTCGAACATGGATAGCCTTACGCGATTTGTCGAGGTGCGGATGCTTGAAGACACCAGCCGAGCCTCTTAAGTGACGATCATGATGAAATTTTCCGCCGTATTGGCTGTGCTTTTGATGATGATCACCGGTGCCGAGGCAAAATCCATCACCATCCTGGCCTTGGGCGACAGCCTGACGGCGGGCTATGGCTTGCAGCCGTCCGATGCATTTCCGGTCAAGCTCGAAGCCGCCCTGAAGGCCAAGGGACATGACGTCACCGTAGTCAACGCCGGCGTTTCGGGCGACACGGCCCTTGATGGCGCCTCGCGCCTCGACTGGGCCTTGAGCGATGACATCGATGCGGTGATCGTCGAGCTTGGCGCCAATGACGCGCTGCGGGGCTTGCCGCCGCAGCAGGCTGAACTGGCGATCGATGACATGCTGAGCCGCCTCAAGGCCAGGGGCCTGCCGGTGCTGCTCGCCGGCATGCGCGCTCCGCCCAATCTCGGCCCCGAGTATCAGGCCGGGTTCGACGGCATGTATCGGCGGCTGGCGGACAAGCATGGCGTGCTGCTCTATCCGTTCTTGCTCGACGGCGTGGCGGCCGATGTAAAGCTCAACCAGGCCGACGGATTGCATCCCAATCCGGCGGGGGTCGACCAGATCGTGGCGAGCATGCTGCCCGCCGTCGAGCAACTAATTGGCAAGGCTGTTGGAAATTAGGGCTTTGGTTCGGCCAGAATCACGTTAGCTTGGTTCTTGATAACGTTCCACGCATCCCTTCATGACAGAGGAGGCCTGCCATGCCACGTTTGTTCACCGGTCTCGAGATCCCCGATGATGTGGGTTTCGATCTCGATCTGATGCGCGGCGGCATCAGCGGCGCCCGCTGGATCGACCGGGATTCCTATCATGTGACGCTGCGCTTCATCGGCGATATCGCCAGCGGCCTGGCGCGCGAAATCGCCTATGAACTCGAAGGCATCGAATCGCGGCCTTTCGAACTCAAGCTCACCGGCTGCGGGGTGTTTGGCGGCAACAAGCCGCACACGCTCTATGTCGGCGTCGAGGAGAACGCCGAGTTGCGGCGGCTGCATGCTCTGCATGAGCGCATCTGCCAGATTATGGGTCTCACGGCCGACCCGCACAAGTTCACGCCGCATGTGACGCTGGCGCGGCTGAAGGAGCCGGACCTTTCCGCCTTGCACCGCTTCATCGCATCCCATAACCTCTACCGCAGCAGGGTGTTCGCGGTGCCGCGCTTCGTGTTGTTTTCGTCGCGGCCATCGCGCGGCGGCGGACCCTATGCGGTGGAAGAATCCTATCAACTTCAGGCAGGGGCATGACAGACAAACCATTGGTTGGCGTCGAACGGGCGAAAGCATTGCACGGATTGAACGGCTGGGCCGAGGCCAAGGGCCGCGACGCCATCGCCAAGACCTATCAGTTCAAATCCTTTTCGCAGGCCTGGGGCTGGATGAACCGGGTGGCGCTGTTCGCCGAGAAAACCGGCCATCATCCCGAATGGTTCAACGTCTATGGCCGGGTCGAGGTGACGCTGGCCACCCACACGGCGGGCGGGCTCACCGAGAAAGATATCGCGCTGGCCCGAAAAATGGACCACTATGCGGTAAGTTAATGGGTCTTAACCGAGATAAAAATCCTGTAACTTGAAGCGCGGGCGGCTTTTGCCCATATTGGGGGCTCAAAGCTAACGCTGGAGGAATGAAAATGGCTGAACTACGTTATCCATCCCAACAGAGGGCTGGAACCAGGGCCGAAGTCGACCAGGGCCTGCGTTCCTACATGCTGGGCATTTACAATTACATGGCGCTTGGCGTGGCGGTCACCGCGCTCATCGTGCTGGCGACCTACACCATTCCGGCCTTTGGCGCCGTGGCCAGGGTTCTGTCCTTTCCGGCGATGATCGGCCTGATCGGCATGGGCTTCTTCGCCCAGCGCCTGCTGATGGGCGGTTCCGTTGCCCGCGCCCACATCGTCTACTGGGTCTATGTGGCGCTGTGGGGCATCGGCATAGCACCCATCGTCAACCGCTACCTCGGCGTCGATCCCTCGATGGTGATGACCGCCTTCCTGTCGGCTTCGGCCACCTTCGGCGCCATGAGCGTCTGGGGCTACACCTCGAAGCGCGATCTCTCGGGCATGGCCAACATTGCCGCCATGGCGCTGATGGGCCTGCTGATTGCCGCCGTGCTGAACCTCGTGATTGCGTTGTTCACCGGCGTCGGTGGCGCTGCGATCGTCATCAGCACACTGATCTCGGCTGGCTTCGTGCTCTTCGTGTCGCTTATCACCGCCTGGGAAACCCAGGCGATCAAGGAAATGTATGTAGAGTCGGAAGGCGGCGAGGCGGTGGCCAAGAAGTCGATCTTCGGCGCCTTCATGCTCTATGGTTCGTTCATCTCGATCTTCGTGAACATCCTGCAGATCCTGGGCTTCATGAGCAGCAGCAGCGAATAAAGACCGGCGTAAGCGCCGAACGACGGACCCCGGTCTCCCCAGGCCGGGGTTTTGTTTTTGCGGGCGGCGCGCAGGGCTTGGTCTTCCGCGAATTTCATGCTTTTCTCGGGCCCGCCAAAGACCTTTTGTGGAGGCTCGCATGTGCCACATTTTTGCGGGGCAGGATCCTGGCCGCTATACGTATGAAACCCGGTCGGTCAGATTGTCGGGATTTCCGACCAGTGTCCGGCTTGAAGCGCGTTTCTGGGAGATCATCGAGGAGATTGCCTTGAACCAGAACATGACGATCGGCAAATTCTTGTCGCAGCTTTACGACGAGGCCATGGAGATCAATGGCGAAGTGCCGAATTTCGCGTCGTTGTTGCGCTGCACATGCCTGATTTACCTCGAAAAAGACCTTCACAGGCGTTTGCTTC
>JANPCS010000567.1:0-1604 GCA_031431065.1 Hyphomicrobiales bacterium
GATCAAGCCGAACTTCAGCAAATCTTCCGGTTCGAGTTCGCGTAAGACAGCACCGGTGCGGCGGTCGTCGTTGGAGCGGACATCGGCACCAAAGCCCAGGCCCGAACCCTTGCTGCGCTGGTTGATGATGCGCTCAAGGCCAGCGAATGCGCCACCACAGATGAACAGGATGTTGGTGGTGTCAACCTGCAGGAATTCCTGCTGCGGATGCTTGCGGCCACCTTGCGGCGGCACCGATGCAACCGTTCCTTCCATGATCTTCAGAAGCGCCTGCTGGACACCCTCGCCCGAGACGTCACGGGTGATCGAGGGATTGTCCGACTTGCGGCTGATCTTGTCGACCTCGTCAATATAGACGATGCCGCGCTGGGCGCGCTCGACGTTATAATCCGCCGATTGCAGCAGCTTCAGGATGATGTTCTCGACGTCCTCGCCGACGTAACCGGCTTCGGTCAGCGTCGTGGCGTCGGCCATGGTGAAGGGCACGTCGAGAATGCGGGCCAGCGTCTGGGCCAGCAGCGTCTTGCCGGAGCCCGTCGGGCCGACCAGCAGGATGTTGGATTTCGCCAGTTCGACATCGGTGTTCTGGGCGGCGTGGTTCAGCCGCTTGTAGTGATTGTGCACCGCGACCGCGAGCACCTTTTTGGCGTGCAACTGGCCGATGACATAATCGTCGAGAACCTTGCGGATCTCGTGCGGGGTTGGAACGCCGTCCTTGGATTTCGCCAGCGAGGTCTTGTTCTCCTCGCGGATGATGTCCATGCAGAGTTCGACGCACTCATCGCAGATGAACACGGTTGGCCCAGCAATCAGCTTCCTCACCTCATGCTGGCTCTTGCCGCAGAAGGAGCAGTACAAGGTGTTCTTGCTGTCGCTCACCGTTGCCTTAGTCATAAGCTCTCCTTGGACCAATGCCCGCATGATACGCATACAGGCTTTAACGAGACTTCACCGCAATTGCCGCAGTTCGGTCTTTTCGGGTTTCGCCCCGCCGGACTCAACGTAATACAAGAGCATGAGCATATATGGTTAATCAAGGCTTGATTAAACCCCCGCCACCGGATTCAATCGCCGGTGGAATGTCCTGCTCAAACAAGGCCAACCCGCCTTATTTCGCATCCGGCAGGGCCGGCCGCTTCTCGATGACCTTATCGATCAGGCCAAACGCCAGGGCTGCCTCGGCGGTGAAGAAATTGTCGCGCTCGAGGGCTTCCTCGATGGTCTTGTAGTCGCGCCCGGTGTGCTGGACGTAGATTTCGTTCAGGCGCTTCTTGAGGCTTTCGACCTCGCGGGCGTGGATCATGATATCGGTCACCTGGCCCTGATAGCCGCCCGACGGCTGGTGCACCATGATGCGGGCATTGGGGAGCGCGAAGCGCATGTCCTTGGCGCCTGCCGTCAGCAGCAGCGAGCCCATCGAGGCGGCCTGGCCCATGACGGTCGTCGAGACTGGGCAGCGGATGAATTGCATGGTATCGTAGATCGACATTCCGGAGGTGACGAAACCGCCCGGGCTGTTGATATACAAGGAGATTTCCTTCTTGGGGTTCTCCGCTTCGAGGAACAGCAGCTGCATGCAGATCGACGCCGCGACATTGTCGTCG
>JANPCS010000568.1:0-2822 GCA_031431065.1 Hyphomicrobiales bacterium
CGCACCGCGGGCAACAGATATTGGTCGCGCTGTTCGCCCTGGCAGGCCATGAGAATGTTCGAGGGCCTGGCCACGCAAGTCCAGTGCAGCGCATAATTGGCCCGGCCCAGTTCCCTCTCATAGAGTACCCAGGTCAGCGTATCGAGACCCGCACCACCCACTTCGGCTGGCATGTTGGCGGCATAGAGACCTGCAGCGATGGCCTTTGCCTTGATTTCATCGCGGAGGTCATGGCGCAGCACGCCGGTCTCCTCGATTTCGGCTTCATGGGGATAAAGCTCATTGACGACAAAATCGTGCGTCGTCTTGATGATCATGCGCTGTTCGTCGAAGAGGGAGAAATCCATGGGTTACCTGATGTGCATGGTTTCAAGGTGGCCATCGACGGCGATGTCCTGTCCATTCACCATCTTGGCTGCCGGGGAAGCAAGGAACAGGCACATGTCGGCGATCTCCTCGGGTTCGACAAAGCGCGAGATTGACTGCGACCACACCATTTCCCTGGCCACCACTTCAAAGGCAACCCCGCGTACATCGGCCTCGCCCTGAATGACCCGGTTGATGCGGTCGCCACGCACCGCGCCCGGGCAGATGGCATTGCAGCGCACGTTGTGGGGACCAAGTTCAATGGCCAGTGATTTGGTGAGGCCGATCACCGCCCACTTTGCTGCCGCGTAGGGGGTGCGGTTGCCAAAGCCATATTGGCCGGCGGTAGACGAAAGATTGATAATCGAGCCAGCACCTTGCGCCTTCATCACCGCGGCGGCACGTCTCGCACAAAGGAAATGCGAGTCGAGGCAGACTTCCAGGCATTCGCGCCAATCGTCATAATCGATGTCGTCGACCTGGGCGGTCGGCCCCTTGATGCCGGCGTTGTTCACCAGAACGTCGAGGCCGCCCAGATCCTCCAGCGCGTCATCGAACCAGGCATCGATCTCGCCCTCGCTGCGCACGTTGACATGGGTGGCGGCGATCTCCGGGAAATCCTCGCGGAATTTGGCCAGGGCTTGCTCGTTGACATCGCAGATATGGACCTTCGCACCATCGGCCGCGAAAGCCCTTGCGATGGCCTTGCCGATGCCATCGGCGGCGGCGGTGATCATGACGCGTTGCTGGGGCATTTGACTTTCTCCTTAGTGTCCTCTCCCGCCTGCGGGAGAGGAAGGGGCCCATTGCGCTCGCAATGGGGAGGTGAGGGACCGGTGAGGATCATGCCAGAGTTCCCTCACCTTTCCCACCGCGCTCACGCGCTGCGGGCCCCTGTCCTCTCCCGCTTGTGCGGGCGAGGACGAGCCTTCATCTCCCTGTCCAACACCAGCCCGGCGCCGATCTTGTGTTTCCTGAACAGCTTCATCATGTCGACCAGCACGGCGTTGCGCTTGGCTTCGATTTCCGGCACCTTGAGGCCACCGGCCTGCGCTTCGCAGCCTTCGACCAGGCGCTTTTCCAACGCTTCATTCCACTTGGGGAACTTCAAATCGGTCCAGTCGAGTTCCAATGCCGGGTCGAATTGCTTGATGAAGTCGCGCATGCCGCCGGAGCCGCCGGCCACGTGATAGGTGAGGAACGAGCCCATGAAGGCCCAGCGCATGCCGGCCGAATAGACAATCGCGTCGTCAATGTCGCCGGTCGTGGCGATATCCTTGTCGAGGATGTGCAGCGCCTCGCGCCACAAGGCTTCCTGCAAGCGGTCGCAGACATAGCCCATGATCTCGCGCTTCAGGCGCAGCACCTGCATGCCGATGGCCTCGAAATATTCACCGGCCCGCAGCATGGCGTCTTCGGAGGTCTTTTCCCCCGGCACGGTCTCGACCAGCGGCAGGAGATAGACCGGATTGAACGGGTGGCCGATGATGACGCGCTCAGGGTGCTGGCATTGCGACTGCAAGTTGGTCGGCAGGAAACCCGAGGACGACGAGGCGATGATGACATCCGGTCTCGCTGCCGCATCGATATCGTGGAACAGCTTGATCTTCAAGTCCTCGCGCTCGGGGGCGGCCTCATGGATGAAATCGGCCTTTGCCGCCATCGCAGCCAAATCCGTGGTGAAAGTCAACTTACCTTTCTTCACCGGCTTGCCGAGCAGGGCTTCAAGCGAGGGCCAGGCGGTCTTGATCTGCGCCTTCAGCCGCTCCTCGGCGGTGGGCGACACGTCATAGGCAATGACATTGAAACCCCGGAACAGCAGCCTGGCCGCCCAGCCAGCGCCGATGAGCCCGGTCCCGGCGATGCCGGCGGTCTTGATGGTGGTGGTCATTGTTGCATCCCTTTTAATTCTTCCCTCCCCCTCGTGGGGAGGGGCAGGGGTGGGGGGCCGCGAGTCCCATCGCCAACCACCCCCCACCCCAACCCCTCCCCACAAGGGGGAGGGGCATTGACTACTTTCTCTTGGCGAGCTTCAAAATCACGCGCCCCTCATCGGGGCTCGCCACCTTGGTCCCAAGGAGCTCGATGATCTTCACGGCCTTCTCGACCAATGTGCCGTTCGAGGCATAGACGCCACGCTCGAGATAGAGATTGTCCTCGAGCCCGACGCGCACATGCCCGCCCAGCAGAACGGCCTGCGCCACGGCCGGGAACTCGTTGCGGCCGATGCCAAAAGCCGCCCAGACGGCGCCCGCCGGCAATTGCGATTTCTGATAGGCCATGGTCTCCGAGTCATAGGGCGCGCCCCAGGGAATCCCCAGGCACAGCTGGAACAGCGGCGGGTCCTGGATCAGGCCCTCGGCGCAAAGCTGGCGGGCGAACCACAGATTGCCGGAGTCGAAAATCACGATGTTGTTCGTGAGGAAGAAGGAAGTGTGCGCCTCGTCGCGCGTGCG
>JANPCS010000569.1:0-5624 GCA_031431065.1 Hyphomicrobiales bacterium
GCCTCGATCATCACAAAGGCATGCGCGTAGGGAAAATCGTCGGTAATCGTCACATGGATCAGTACCTGGTGCCCGGCCGGCGTAATACGGTCGAGATTCTCCTTGGCCCCGCCGGTCAACTTCATGGTCGGCTTGCCGGAGGGCTCGTTGACAACCCCCATATCCTTCCAGAACACCCCGGCCCGGAAGCCGGTGCCCAGTGCCTTGGAACAGGCTTCCTTCGCCGCAAAGCGCTTGGCGTAGGAGGCCGCCCGCTGTGCCCGCTTCTCGGATTTCCGGATCTCCACCTCGGTGAACAGCCGCTGGATGAAACGCTCGCCGTATTTCTCCAGCGTCTCCTCGATGCGCCGGATGTCGATCACGTCATTGCCGATGCCGATAATCATGTGAGGCCACGGCTCCCCGGCTTGATGGCGGGAATTGCGCTGAGCTCAGGTGGCAATTTGTCAGCCGCGAAGGCCGGAAAGTCGAGCACCGTCAACGCCGCCAGCGGCACGCCAAGTTGCGCCTTGCCGCCTGAGCGATCAATCAAACAGGCCGCCGCCACCGCAACGCCGCCCTCAAGTTCGATCCCGGCAATGCATTCGCGCGATGAAAGCCCGGTCGTCACGATATCCTCGACCATCAGCACCCGCGCGTGCCTTTCGATAGTGAACCCCCGGCGCAGCGTCAGCCTGGCCTCGACGCGCTCGAAGAAGATCGAGGGCACCCCCAGCTGCCGCCCCATCTCATAACCCACCACCACGCCACCCATGGCCGGTGAGGCGACCAGATCGATCTCGCCAACGCCGAGGCTCAGCACTGTTTCGGCCAGTGATGCGCAAAGCCTTTCGGCCCGCCGCGCGTCCATCAGCACTCGGGCGCATTGCAGATAGCGGCTGGAGTGCAGCCCCGAGGACAGGATGAAATGCCCTTCCAGCAGGGCGCCGGCGGCACGGAATTCGTCCAGAACCTCGGTCTCGCTCAACATCGTCCTATCCTGTCTTGCGGGTGACATCGCTCACCGCGCTGCGGCTCATCAGCCCCGCCATGATTTCGTTCAGGTGTTTCAGGTCATGTACTTCCAGCATGATGTCGAGGTCAAAGAAATCGCGCGCGCCCTCGCGCGCCACCATCTGCAGCGCATCGATATTACCGCCCTGGTCGCTGATCACCTGCGCCACTTGCGCCAGCGATCCCACCTCGTTGAGGATCGACACCTTGATGCGCGCCGGATAGCGCTGTTCCTCGGCACCCGTATCCCAGGCAAGATCCACCCAGCGTTCCGGCTGGTTGTCGAACTGCTCAAGGGCCTTGGCGAAAATCGGAAAGATGGTGATCCCCGCGCCGGGCATGATGATGCCGACGATGCGCTCGCCCGGCACCGCGCCGGTTTCCGGCGAAATCTTCAACGCCGTGGTGCGCGATACGCCGCGCTCCGGAATCGATAACTCGTCGCCGTCGCTCTTGCGCGCCGGCGTGCGCCGCCGCAGCTCCTTCAACGTGCTGTCGTCGATGGTGAGCCCCATCGCCTTCATCACGTCAATGGCCGACAACTCGCCCTTGCCGATCGCTGCCAGCGCATCATCTATATTCTTGTGACCAAGCCGCGGAATGGCGATGGCAACTTCCTTGTCGATGTAAGTCTTGCCCAGCTTGGCCAGCGTCTTCTCGATGATCTCACGGCCAAGCCCGGCGAACTGTTTCTGCGCCGCCGCCCGCGTCGCCTTGCGGATGGCGGCCCGCGCCTTGCCGGTCACCGCCAGGCCCTCCCAGGCGGCGGGCGGCGTCTGGGCTTCCGAGCGGATGATATCGACCTCGTCGCCGTTCTTAAGTTCGGTCACCAGCGGCGCGTGGCTGCCGTTCACCTTGGCGCCGACGCAACTGTCGCCCACCGAGGTATGCACCGCATAGGCAAAATCGATCGGCGTCGCCCCCTTCGGCAGGGCGATGAGTTTGCCTTTCGGCGTAAAGCAGAAAACCTGGTCATGAAACAATTCGAGCTTGGTATGCTCGAGGAACTCGCGTGGGGACTCGCCCTCCTGCAGCATTTCCACCAGATGCCGGAGCCAGCGATAGGCGCTTGATTCGGCCGCCGGCGCCTTGAACCCGTCGAGTGCCTCCTTGGCATCGGGCGCATCCTTGTACATCGCGTGTGCCGCAACGCCGCGCTCGGCAATCTCATGCATCAGCTTGGTGCGGATCTGCATTTCAACCCGCATATGATGCGGCCCGATCACCGTGGTGTGGATCGAGCGGTAGTCATTCTGCTTTGGTGTCGAAATGTAATCCTTGAAACGCCCCGGCACCGCCCGGTAAGTGCGGTGGATGATGCCGAGAGACCGGTAGCATTGGTCAACCGTCCCGACCAGCACCCGGAACCCGAAGATGTCGGAGAGCTGGCCCAGCGACAGCAGTTTCCGCTCCATCTTGCGAAAGATCGAATAGGGCCGCTTTTCGCGTCCGTGCACCTCCGCCTTGATGCCGTTTTCCGCCAGTTTCTGCGTCAGCTCGGCCTCGATTGACTTGAGGATTCCCCCGCTTTCGGCATGCAGCTTGGCCAGGCGGTCGTTGACGATCTTGTCGGCGTCGGGGTTCAGAACTTTGAAGGCGACATCCTCGAGTTCGTCGCGCACCGCCTGCATGCCCATGCGCCCGGCCAGCGGCGCATAGATTTCCATCGTCTCCTGGGCGATCCGTACTCGTTTCTCAGGGTTCACATGCGCCAGGGTTCGCATGTTGTGCAGCCGGTCGGCCAGTTTCACCAACAGCACGCGCACATCCTTTGACATGGCCAGCAGCAGCTTGCGCAGGTTCTCGGCCTGCGCCGCCTCCTTGGTGACCAGGTCCAACTTGGCTATCTTGGTCAATCCATCGACCAGCGCGGCGATTTCGGCTCCGAACTTTTCCTCGATTTCCTGGTGGGTTGCTTCGGTATCCTCAACCGTATCATGAAGCAACGCGGCGGCAATCGTCGCCGAATCGAGCTTCATCTCGGTGAGGATGGCGGCCACTTCCAGGGGATGGTTGAAATAAGCCTCGCCCGAAGCCCGCTTCTGGCTGCCATGGGCTTACATCGCATAGACATAGGCGCGGTTGAGGAGATCCTCATCCGCATCGGGATCATACTTCATCACCCGCTCGACCAGCTCGTATTGACGCATCATGCCAGCAGCTTACGGCAAAAAAAGCCGGACACTAGTGGCCCGGCCTATCTTTATCATGCCTTCTCCCGTCCTGTAGACGGGAGAAGAGCCTGCCCCGGACTTGATCCGGGGTGCCCGAAGGGCGGATGAAGGCCGGATTGCTCAGCAATCCGGTGCCCACCCCAAACTCAGTCCCTAATACCCGTTCCTCTGGCTGCCCGGGCTCTCCGCCGGCGGCATGCCTTCGAGGCCGCGCAGCAGGTCCTCTTCGGTCATCTGTTCCATTTCCGGCTGGTCGAAATCGGCGGCCTGGTCGTTGACCATGACCATATCGCCGGATTGCTGGATGAGCGGCACTTCGGTGGCTTCCGGCTCGTCCACTTCCACATGCTTCTGCATCGAATGGATATATTCCTCGCGCAGGTCTTCCGGCACGATTGATTCGTCGGCGATCTCGCGCAGCGCCACGACGGGATTCTTGTCGTTGTCGCGGTCGTCGGTGATCGAAGCGCCCTGCGAAATCATGCGGGCCCGGTGCGAGGCCAGCAGCACCAACTCGAATCGGTTGGGCAGCTTGTCGATGCAGTCTTCAACGGTGACGCGCGCCATGGGGCTCGTCTCCTCCTCTGAGATGAACGTGAATGGCGCCGCATAGAAGGATTTTGCGGCCAAATCAAGCCCGGCCTGAAATTCGGCCGGCATTGCCCCACCCTGTTGCCGTGGCGTTGTACCATGTTGCCGGCGACCGGCGGTCACTTTGGCACAAAACTGGGCTCCGGCGGAAGATTCTCCGGGTCGTAGCCATTGGCCGGATTGTTCTTCCGTTGCCTGACCGACTCGTGAATCAACGCATCATCAGGAATGGGCCGAGGCTCGTATCGCGGCAAGTAGTAGCCCAGGACGGACCGCCGCCTTGGCCACTGTCTCCAGTCCACGGATTTGGGCAGCCATTCGAGGATATGATAATACCACGCAATCCTGGTGTGCAGCTTGGCGTTTGCGTCAGGCACGGCATAGGTGTGCTGCTTCTGATGTCCGGGCTTTGGCACACCAAATGCCAAATGCCGGAAGTCATCTTTGTCGACGCGCAGACCGAACTGTTCGGCCTCTTCCTTCATCCAGATCAACGGAAGCTTCGCCAGGCCGGCTTCACGTTCGGGATGCCCACCGCCAATGTCCGAATGATTGCCGGCAAACCACAACTGCCGCAAATCCTGCGGTACCAGTACCGGCTGACCGTTCTGGAATCCGGTCAGACTGTTCTGCGGATAGCGCCACCTGTTAAGCCGGAAGAACCGCCGTGGTTCGTCGATGGCCATGGCCTGCCGGAACACAATCACCTTCTCGTTGGTGCGGGTAAATGGCAGCATCCTCTGGCGCGGCACCCAGCCGACGGGTTCGAGCAGCGAACTCACGGTGTCAAGGCAACCGAGGAAGTCAATCGTCACCCGGCGCCCGCCAGCGAATTTCCGGAAATGATCAAAGCGCGAGAAATCGGGCTCCTTCTCGTCACGCGTTGCAAATTCGCGATAGAACTTCAACCCATATTCGGCAAGATTGGATTGGTGCGGCATCAACAGTCCAATCCCATGAACAAGCGCCGCGACAATGCGCACCGTGTAGGCGCCACGGCTGAATCCGAACAGGAAGATCTTGTCTCCCTCCTCGTAGGTATTCATAAGGAAGCCGTAAGCCCTGAGCACCCGGTCATCGATACCCTTTCCCGTCGCCAGCTCGAAGCCGGCCGAGAGTTTCTCTCGCAGTGGGCTCCACGGCTTTACTCTGGCAATCGTACCAATACCGGGATCGTAGAACACCACCTGCCCTGCATCTTTCTCAAGACAGCGAAATAGCTTCAGCACATTCGTCGTGCAGGTTTCGATCTCGTTGTTGGTTCCGTCGCAGCAGACCACGATGTTCTTGGGCATGTGCGCCTCTATTGCCCTCACGTAATCACTCATCGCCCATTGCCGTCAACCCATACCTTGAATTGCAATCAACTGCGGCCTGATGGTATCCCCTCCGCCGTGACCCGCACCCTGTACCTCCACGCCGGCCCCATGAAAACCGGTTCAACGTCGATCCAGACGTTCTTTCACGAGAACGAGACGGCCTTGCTGAGTCAAGGCCTCTACCGGCCTGAGACCGGCAGGGAGGACCGTCCGCTCTATCACAAGGGCCTGATCAACTCCTTCATGGGTGGTCACGCCTCTGCGCCGCTGGCCAACCGGCTGGCGGCCGAACTCGAAGCCCGTGACAGGCCCGGGAAGGTATTCGTTACTGCCGAAATGTTCGCCAGCCGTCTTGGCAATCAGGCCTATTTCGCCAATCTGAAAACCTTCTGCCGGCAGCTGGGTTATCGGCCGCACGTGATCGCTTTCATCCGCCCACAAGCACCTCTGCTCAATTCGCTGTATACCGAGAACGTCAAGAACTGGCGGCCGGTCGCCACAATTGAGGCTTTCATCGCCAAAGAAACCGCCGCCAGCCGCCACCGCT
>JANPCS010000570.1:0-36110 GCA_031431065.1 Hyphomicrobiales bacterium
GGACCGTCCCGGCCAGCCGCTGCCGGCGGTGAAGGCCATTATCACGGCGGTGCAGTTCTTTGCACTGGTGCTGCTGGTCAACCTGGCGGTGCTACCGCTGGTGCTCTTCGGCATTGGCGTCATCGCCCTGCTGATTGCCAATGCCTATCTGCTCAGCCGCGAATTTTTCGAGATGGCGGCGATGCGCCACATGCCGCCTGATGATGCCCGGGCTCTGCGCAAGGAAAACGCCCCGGCGATTTTCGTGGCGGGCCTGCTGCCGGCACTGCTGTCATTCATACCCTTCGCCAACCTGGCCGTACCGCTGTTCGCCACGTCCTATTTCGTCCACCTGTTCAAGCAGGTGCGGGCGTCTTCGGCTTGAACTGGCAGAGATCGGCGATCAGGCAGCGCCAGCACTCGGGCTTCCGCGCCTTGCAGACATAGCGCCCGTGCAGGATCAGCCAATGATGGGCATGCCTGCCATAGGCAGCAGGAACCGCTTTCAGAAGCTTCATCTCGACCTCAAGTGGCGTCTTGCCCGGCGCAAGGCCTATCCGATTGCCAAGCCTGAAGAGATGCGTGTCAACGGCGATGGTGGGATGGCCAAAGGCGCTGTTGAGGATGACATTGGCGGTCTTGCGCCCAACCCCTGGCAGGGCTTCCAGCGCTACCCGGTCATCCGGCACTTTGCCGCCATGCCGCTCGATCAGCCGTCGCGACAGGGCGATCACGTTTTTGGCCTTGCCGCGAAACAGCCCGATGGTCTTGATGCAGTCCCGAATCCGATCCTCGCCCAGAGCCACCATCTTTTGCGGTGTATCGGCAATCGCAAACATTGGTTTGGTGGCGCGATTCACACCTTCGTCGGTTGCCTGTGCCGACAACACAACAGCCACCAGCAGCGTATAGTGATTGACCGAATGTAGTTCGCCCCTGGGTTCGGGTTCGGCGCCTTGAAAGCGCCGGAACAACTCTTCGGCGTCGGCTGACTTGTAGTGTGCTGGTCTTGCCATCTCTGCTGTACTTGACTGCTGCTTAAGAGGTAGAACATCGCCATGGACACTGGCAATACCAAAACATGGCAAGCCGTGTTGACGCCACACCGGAGTCTGTCGAAACATGGCTTCCTGCTGCTCATGGGCCTAGTGATCACTGTCAACCTGGCGATCGGCGGGTTGTTTGCGGCAATCGGCGCCTGGCCCGTGGCGGGGTTTGCCGGCCTTGACGTGCTGATCGTCTGGTGGGCCTTCCACGCCAATTTCGCCGCCGCCCGGCAATTGGAGCGCATCAGCATTACCGAGCATGAACTGGTGGTCGAACGCCAGCATGGCGGGAGCTCGCCCGATCAGCAGCGCTTTGTCCGCCGCTGGACCAGGGTGGAACTCGACGAGGATCGCGAGCGCGAGCTAGTCGGCCGCCTGACGCTGGTTTCCGGTCGGACCCAGCTGGCGATCGGCGATTTTCTGGCACCGGAAGAGCGCAAGACGCTGGCTCTGGCACTCAGACGAGCCATCGCCATTCCCCGCATCTGATCAGCTTTCGGGTGGGAAGTGGGCCGATCACCTACTATCTTAAGGTCATGACCGAAATCATCTCCATGCAAGCGGCCGCCAGGGACTACGAACTGGTCTGTCGCAATTTGGCTTTTCTGCGCGAAAACTGGCGCGACCAGCCGTCACTCGAAACCTTGGCCGAGCGCAACGGGTTGAGCGCAGCGCATCTTCAAAGGCTTTTCATGCGCTGGGCCGGCTTGAGCCCCAAGGCCTTCCTTCAAGCCTTGACGATAGACCATGCCCGGAAGCTCCTGCGTGATTCCGTCAGTGTTTTGGACACGGCCTACGAAGTCGGTCTGTCCGGCCCCGGGCGTCTGCATGACCTGTTCGTCACCCACGAAGGCATGTCGCCCGGCATCTACAAATCCAAGGGCCTGGGCCTTGAAATTCGTTATGGCTTTCATGACTGCCCATTCGGCAAAGCAATGGTCATGGTGACCGACTACGGTATCTGCGGGCTCGCTTTTGCCGACGGAGGCCAGGAAAAGTCCTGTTTCACCGACATGACCGGACGTTGGCCCGATGCCACATATGTTGAAGATGGCGACAGTACAGCTCCGATTGTTGCGCGCATTTTCAATCCTCTCAATTGGAAAGCTGAAGAGCCCCTCCGCATCGTTTTCATCGGTTCTGAGTTCGAAACCACGGTCTGGCAAACGCTGCTCAAAATCCCCCTGGGCGGGGCCACGTCATATTCCAGCATCGCCGCGCACATCGGCAATCCCATGGCCTCACGCGCAGTAGGAGCCGCAGTGGGCAAGAACCCGATATCCTTCGTTGTGCCCTGTCACCGGGTCTTAGCCAAGTCTGGTGGCCTGGGCGGCTATCACTGGGGATTGACGCGAAAGCAGGCGATTTTGGGCTGGGAAGCCGGTTTCCTGAGTGGAAACTCAGCAGCTGCCTGAGCACCGTCAGCGCGCCTTGCGCAGGCGCACGATGATGTCGATGCGGTCCACCTCAAGGCCAGATGGCACATTGGGCAGTCCCTTGATTTCAAGGTCTTCGGTGCAAACGTCGATAAGGCTGCCCGTATCCTCGAGGAAATAATGGAAATGGTTCGATGTATTGGTGTCGAAAAAGCTGCGGTCGCCTTCGAATGCCACTTCTCGCAACAGACCCGCAGCCTTGAACTGATTCAATGTGTTGTAAACCGTCGCCAGTGACACATTGATCCGCGCCGCAAGGGCTTCCTGATGCAATGATTCAGCACTCACGTGGCGATTGCCGGCGCCAAAGAGAATCTGCGCCAGCGAAAGCCTTTGCCGGGTCGGGCGAAGGCCCGCCAACCGCAGGCGATCGGTCAATTCTTTTTCCTGCAACATCATCATCTTGGTCCTTATAGGCGAAGTTCATCCGACAAGGCAATCAGGCTGCCAATGCGGCGCGAACGCACAGCGCAATGCGGGCTTGGACCCCCCATTTCCATGTGATAGGAACGTCTCCGTCTTGGCGCAAGCCGGGGAGATTTGGGGCAGCAATCGAGAATGACCGCACAGAAAGCCAGCTACGACTTTGAAGACCTCCTGGCCTGCGGCCGCGGCGAACTCTTCGGACCCGGCAACGCCCAATTACCTCTGCCTCCGATGCTGATGTTTGACCGCATTACAGAGATTTCCAGGGACGGTGGCACGGCAGGCCTTGGAAAAGTCGTCGCCGAATTCGATATCAAGCCGGATCTCTGGTTCTTCCCGTGTCATTTCCGGGGTGATCCGGTGATGCCCGGCTGTCTTGGTCTTGATGCGCTATGGCAATTGACCGGCTTTTTTCTCGGCTGGCTTGGTGAACCGGGGAAGGGCCGAGCCCTTGGAGTTGGCGAGGTGAAACTCGGTGGCATGGTGACGCCGGCTGTCAGAAAGGTCACCTACGAGGTGGACGTGACGCGCCTCATTTTGCGCCGTCTCAAGCTTGCCGTTGCCAACGGCATCATGCGAGCCGATGGTGAGGCAGTGTACCATGTCACCGACATGAAGGTCGGGCTGTTTCAACCGGCTTCGGCCTGATTGCAGAGGAGACAGAGATGCGGCGAGTCGTCGTCACCGGTCTTGGCATCGTTTCGAGCATCGGAAACAATGCCCAGGAAGTCTTGAATTCCCTCCATGAAGCAAAGTCAGGGATCGTCAAGGCGGATTCGTACGAGAAACTGGGCTTTCGCTGTCAGGTTCATGGTGCTCCAACCTATGATCTCGAGACGGTCGACCGTCGTGTACGGCGTTTCATGGGTGATGGCGCCGCGTGGAACTATGCCGCTATGCAGCAGGCCATCGTTGATTCAGGTCTCGAGGAAAGTGAAATCAAGAATGACCGGACCGGCATCATAATGGGCTCGGGTGGCCCATCGACCCGCACCATCGTGCAAGCGGCGGACACGACTCGAGAGAAAGGGCCGAAGCGCGTTGGCCCTTTTGCGGTGCCGGCCTCGATGTCGAGCACCAACTCGGCGACGCTCGCCACACCCTTTGGCATCCGCGGCGTGAATTATTCGATTTCGTCGGCTTGCGCCACGTCGGCGCACTGCATTGGTAACGCTGCCGAAATGATCCAGTGGGGCAAACAGGATATCATGTTCGCCGGCGGTGGCGAGGAACTCGACTGGACGCTGTCGGTGTTGTTCGACGCGATGGGTGCTATGTCGTCAAAGTTCAACGCCACCCCTTACAAGGCGTCTCGTGCCTACGACAAGAACCGCGATGGCTTCGTCATTGCTGGAGGTGCCGGCACTATCGTCTTGGAAGAGCTTGAGCACGCAAGAGCGCGCGGCGCCAGGATCTATGGCGAACTCGTCGGCTATGCCGCGACATCCGATGGTTACGATATGGTGCAGCCTTCGGGCGAAGGTGCCGCTCGCTGTATGCGTCTGGCCATGGCCGGGCTCAAGAACAAGATCGACTACATCAATCCGCACGCCACTTCGACGCCGATTGGCGACAAAAAAGAAATGGAAGCGATCCGAGCCGTTTTCGGTAACGATATTCCGGCGATCTCCGGCACCAAATCGCTGACCGGCCATTCGCTCGGTGCGACTGGCGTGCAGGAAGCGATCTACTCGATCCTGATGATGAAATACAATTTCATCTGCGAGAGTGCCAACATCGAGGAACTCGATCCGGAATTCGCCGACGTTCCGATCGTCCGTAAACGGATCGATAACGCCAAAGTTGATGTAGTGATGTCGAACAGTTTTGGTTTCGGCGGCACCAACGCAACGCTCGTCTTCCAGCGTTTTAACGGCTGAGCAGAATGACAGAAAAATTAATGTCGGGACGACGTGGGCTGGTTATGGGCGTCGCCAATGACCATTCGATTGCCTGGGGCATCGCGCAGCAACTTCACAAGCACGGCGCCGAACTGGCCTTCACCTATCAGGGTGATGCCTTCGGCAAGCGCGTCAAACCGCTGGCCGAGTCGGTTGGCTCAGGCTTGCTGTTGCCATGCGATGTCGAAGACGTTTCGACGGTTGACAGCGTATTCGACAGGTTGAAAACCGAATGGGGCAAGATCGACTTTCTGGTTCACGCCATTGCCTTTTCCGACAAGAACGAACTCAAGGGCAAGTACGCCAACACCACGCGCGAGAACTTCACGCGGACCATGGTGATTTCATGCTTCTCCTTCACCGAGATCACCCGAAGGGCCGCCGAACTGATGCCCGGCGGCGGTTCGATCATCACGCTTACCTACGGCGGTTCGATGCGCGTCATGCCGAATTATAACGTTATGGGCGTAGCGAAGGCGGCACTCGAATCCTCGGTGCGCTATCTGGCCGCCGACTATGGCCCGCAAGGCGTTCGCGTCAATGCGATTTCGGCTGGCCCCATGCGCACCTTAGCTGGGGCGGGAATAGGCGACGCGCGCGCCATGTTCAGTTATCAGCAGAATCATGCCCCGCTCAGGCGAACTATCACACTTGAAGAAGTAGGTGGTGCCGGGCTCTATTTGCTGTCACCTTTGTCAGGCGGCGTGACAGGCGAAATCCACTACGTCGACTCAGGCTACAATATTATCTCGATGCCCCAACCCGAGGACTTGAAGAACTGCTAACGATCGATGTAATTCCCGGCATCAAGTGTTGTGATCGTCGGGTTGCGGCCAGTTAGCGGATTTTCAGGATTCCACGCCAGGCGGGTTTCGTAGAACCGTGCGGCCAGCGCATCATACATGAGCAAGCGTCCGGCAAGACTGTCACCAATTCCCAGCACTTCCTTGATCACCTCCATTGCCTGCATCGATCCAAGTATTCCGGGAAGAGCGCCGAGAATTCCGGCCTCATCACAAGCCGGAAACAGGCCGCGCGGTGGCAGATCGCCAATCAGGCAGCGATAGGAAGGGAACGGCGTTCCATCCGGTGTCCTCTCATGCGCCTTGAAGGTCGAGATTTGGCCATCGAATTGCCCGACCGCTGCAGAGACAAGGGTCTTGGCAGCGAAATAGCAAGTATCACTAACGAGATAGCGCGTCGGAAAATTGTCGCAACCGTCAGCCACTATGTCATACTGTCCGACAATCTCCAGCGCGTTGGCGGCGGTGATCCGGTAAGCGTGTTCGATCACCTGTACATGCGGGTTGAGCGCTTCGATGCTCTGCCGCGCGCTGGCAGTCTTCGCCTCGCTGGTCCGGGCCGTTGTGTGTATGATTTGCCGCTGCAAGTTGGAAAGACTCACTTTGTCATGGTCGATGATGCCGATTGTCCCAACGCCGGCCGCCGCGAGATAGTAGATCAACGGCGCGCCAAGGCCACCGGCCCCGATCACCAGTACGCGTGCGGCCTTGAGCCTGTTCTGTCCGGGGCCTCCGACCTCGTGCAAGACCAGGTGGCGGGCATAGCGCTCGATCTCGTCGTCGGAGAGCGCCATCAGCTTTTGCCGGACGAACCGAAGCCGCCCTTACCGCGCGCCGTGGTATCGAGTTCGGGGACCGCTTCCCAAGCGATTCGGCTTACGGGAGAGATCACCAGTTGCGCGATCCTGTCACCGCGCGCCACGGCGAAGTCATGTTCACCGTGGTTGATCAACGGCACCTTGATTTCACCCCGGTAATCGCTGTCGATGGTGCCGGGAGAATTGAGAACCGTGATGCCATGCTTGACAGCAAGACCTGAGCGTGGCCGCACTTGCGCTTCATATCCCGCCGGCAAGGCAATCGCGATACCGGTCGGCACCAACCCGCGCCGGCCGGGTTTCAACATCATGTCAACGGCTGCCCGTAAGTCCATGCCTGCGGCACCATTCGTCTCATAGGCCGGTAGCGGCAGCCCTGCGCCATGCGCCAGTTGCTGGATATCGACCTTGATCATTTTGGCTGCATCAGCATTGCCGCGAAATGCTCCATCAGGCGCTGTGCCACCTCGCGCTTTGTCATCTCCGGCCAGCTTTCAACGCCATGGCTCGTTACCAAGTGAACCTTGTTGCGGTCGCCGCCGAAGACGCCGCTTTCTGGACTGACATCATTGGCAACAATGACATCGCATCCCTTGCGCCCAAGTTTTTCGGTGGCGTGCTCGATGACGTGTTCAGTCTCGGCGGCAAAGCCGACGACAATCTTCGGCCGCCCGATTTTGCGCGTGGCGATGGTCTTCAGGATATCGGGGTTTTCGGCCAATGACAGCTGCGGCGGGCCACCGCTGCCCTTCTTTAGTTTTTCGCCGGCAACCTTTTCCACGCGCCAATCGGCCACCGCAGCGACAAAGATGGCGATGTCGGCGGGCATCTCGTCTTCGCAAAGCTTCAACATATCGCGCGCCGTCATCACCGGCATCAACTGCACGCCGGGCGGAATGGGTAATGTTACGGGTCCGGAGACGAGAATCGTTTCGGCTCCAAGCATCACTGCTGCCTCGGCGATGGCATAACCCTGTTTACCCGATGAGTGGTTGGATAAAAAGCGGACGGGATCGATGGGCTCGCGTGTCGGTCCCGCCGTCACCAGTACCTTTCTTCCGGCCAATGGCAGGGCCTTGGGCAGCAACAGGCCTTCAATCGCCGACACAATCTCAACAGGCTCTGCCATGCGGCCTGGGCCGAACTCGCCACACGCCATCCCGCCGTCATTGGGTCCTACAAAAGCAACCCCATCCCGCTTTAAGGCCGCTGCGTTGCGCTTCGTCGCTGGGTGATTCCACATCCGCACATTCATGGCCGGTGCGATGAGAACCTGCTTGTCTGTGGCCAGTAGCGCTGTCGAGGCCAGATCGTTGGCTTGACCGTTGGCCATCTTGGCCATCAAGTCGGCGGTGGCCGGTGCCACAACAAGAAGGTCCGCTGCGCGGGAAAGCTCGATATGCCCCATCTCGATTTCGTCGGTGAGGCTGAAAAGCGCTGTATGCACCTTCTCGCCGGAGAGACTCGCCAGCGACATGGGCGTCACGAATTCCGCCGCCGCGCGCGACATGACTACCCGGACACTTGCGCCCCTGGTCTTCAGAAGCCGGATCAGCTCATGGCACTTATAGGCGGCGATGCCGCCACCAATGATCAGGAGTACAGTCTTGTTCGTGAGCGATGTCATGGCCGCAGTATGCCAGCAATCCGCCCGCCGTGCCAACGCCCCTCAGAAGCTGAGGTTTATGGCGATGACCGCCAGCGAAACTGCAGCAATCAGCAGGCTGAGCCGGGTCAGCCAGTCGGGACGCCGCTGCTCTAGCGCCACTTGCCGGACTGCTTCAGCATCGAGCTTCAGTCCTCCCGCCTGCGCCATTCCAGCCAGCATTACCGTCGCCTTCTGGGCGTCCGCCAGCATCGTTGGCAGCCCGAAGATGAGCTTGCCCAGCGAACCCGCTGCATCCTCGATCTTGCCCACAGGACCGAGCTTGCGCTCGATCCAGCCGCGCACTACGGGTTCTGCCGTCACCCACATGTTGAGATTGGGGTTCAGCGTTCTCGCCACCCCTTCGACCACCACCATGGTCTTCTGCAACAGCAGCAATTGCGGTTGTGTTTGCATGTTGAATTGGGCCGTCACCTCGAACAACTGCGTCAGCAGCCGTGCCATGGAAATTTCGCTGGCATCAAGGTCCATGATGGGTTCGCCGATAGCCCTCAGGGCCTGAGCGAACACCGCCGGGTTCTGGTCGTCCGGAACATATCCTGCGTCGAAATGCACTTGGGCGACACGTAAGTAGTTGCGAGTGATGAAGCCGTGGAGGATCTCGGCCAGGAACAGGCTCTCCTTGGGCCCGAGCCTTCCAACAATACCGAAATCGACCGCAACGAGATTACCCGATTGATCGACGAAGAGATTTCCCGGGTGCATGTCGGCATGAAAGAACCCATCGCGGATGGCCTGCCGGAGAAAACTCTGGATGACCGTATCGCCCAGCGCATTCAGATCGAAGCCACGGGCCCTCAAAGACTCTATGTCGGCAATTGGCGTGCCATCTATCCATTCGGTCGTTAGCACGCCGCGTGCTGTGCGCTGCCAATCGACCTTCGGAATGCGAAAGCCGGAATCGTCCCTGGTATTACCTGCCATTTCCACCATGGCAGATGCTTCCATCCGCAAGTCAAGCTCCTGCTTCATCGACGCATCGAGCATGCGGACGGCATCAACCGGCCGCAAACGCCGGCCCTCGGCACTGAAGCGCTCCATCAACTGGGCCGCAAAAAAGAAACTTCCCAGATCGGACTGAAAGCGCTTCTCGATTCCAGGCCGCAACACCTTGACGGCCAGTTCCCGGCCTTCTGGGCTAACCGCCTTGTGCACCTGGGCAATCGAAGCTGCCGCTACTGGTGGACCAAATTCGGTAAACAGCTGCTCGACTGCGGTCCCAAGATTGCGGCAAATGATGTCGCGCGCCGCATCCATTGGAAAGGGCGGCAACTTGTCCTGCAGTGTCTTGAGATCGAAAGCCCGGTGCGGCCCGACCAGGTCGGGCCTGGTGGCGAGAAACTGGCCGAGCTTGATGTAACTCGGCCCCAGCGACGAGAGAGCTGAGGCCGCCGGACTACCCGAGACCGCAGGCATACGCGTGCCGAACTTCGCTAGCCTGAGCCCCAGCCTGGCGAACCAAGGCAGCTGGGCCAGCTGCTCCGGGCTCATCAGCGCGTCATGCGCGGCAAGAGTCCGGCAGGCCTTCACGAGGTTGAAACTGTGCCGGATCGCCTGAAACATCAGATGTGCCAGCCCGAATGAATGGCCACCACGCCGCCCGTTAGATTGCGGTACGACACCCGCGCAAAGCCCGCTGCCTCGATCATCGCCTTGAACGCCTCCTGCTTTGGGAAGGTGCGGATCGATTCCACCAGATAGCGATAGGGGTGGCCATCGCCCGTTACCGCCTTGCCGACAGCCGGAATGACGGTGAAGGAATAGGCATCATAGATGCGCTCCAGCAGCGGAATATCGACATGTGAGAACTCGAGGCACATGAAGCGCCCACCCGGCCTCAGCACCCGGTAGGCCTCCGCCAACGCCCGGTCGACATGGGTCACATTGCGGATGCCAAAGGCAATCGTATAAGCGTCGAAATGCTTGTCCGGAAACGCTAGGTTCTCGGCGTTACCCACCGAAAAGTAACAACTGTCCTGCATTCCGCCCGCCGCAGCGCGCCTCTTTCCTTCGCGCACCATCTCGGGCGAAATGTCCGCAACAGTCACTCGAACATTGGGCCCGCCAGCCTGAATGACCCGGAAAGCGATGTCGCCGGTGCCCCCCGCGACATCAATCTGATGGAAAGCCTGCGTGTTCCGTGGCGGATTGAGCATGGCAACGAAGTCGTCTTTCCACAGCCGATGTAGACCTACGGACATAAGATCGTTCATCTGGTCGTAGCGCTCGGCAACCTTGGAAAAGACCTCGTTCACAAGGCCCTGCTTCTCGTTCTCGCCCACCCGGCGATAGCCGAAGGCAACATCTTGTTCTGTCTTGAACTCGGTCATTGTACTACTCAAAGGGCAGGCTTAACGTTTCAACATCGATTTCATTTCGCCAAGTCGCATGGCACCCGTCAATTGGGCAACGGCAAGATAGCTTAAGCCTCCTCCTGCGACGAGCAGGAGCAGGCCCCAGGCGGCTGCGATGAAGCCCCGGCCTTCGGAATAATTGCCGCGCAACAGCCAGGCGCCGGCCAGGAGAATTCCGCCCATCGCCAGAGCAGAGACGACAATTCGCGGCAGCCGGCTTCGCGAGCGTTCGTCGAGGTTGAAAAGGCCCCGCCGTGATAGCGTCACTCCGAGGAGAACACAATTCACCCAAGCCGCGATCGTTGTCGCCAGTGCAATCCCCACATGGCCCATCCACTGCGATAACCCAACGCTAGCGACAACGTTCACAATGACCGATATGATGGCAAAACGCATCGGCGTCTTGGTGTCTTCGCGAGCGTAGAAACCCGGCTGAAAGACCTTTGTCATGGCAAAGGCCGGCAATCCTGCGGCAAACGCTAATACCGCCGGAGCAACGGCAAACGTATCCGCCCTGCTGAACGCACCGTGTTCGAAGACGGTATGAATGATAGGATTGGGAATCGCCATAAGTGCAAGGGCCGCCGGCAGGGTGAGAAAGAGAGAGAGCTCCAGGGCGCGATTCTGGCTGTTGAGAGCACCTGTATCATTGCCAGCCCGCAGTTTGCGTGACAGATCCGGCAATAGCACCACGCCGATAGCGACGCCGATGACGCCGAGCGGCAGCTGGTAAAGCCGATCGGCATAATAGAGGAAAGCCACGGCACCATCGATTGTCGTCGCGATCATCGTTGCGATCACTAGATTGATTTGCATGATGCCACCTGAAACGATACCAGGCACTGAAAGGGTGATAACTTGTCTGACGTCCGACGTGAACTTTGGCCATTTCGGCCAAAGAGCCATGCCAGCGCGCCGGCAAGCAATAGCCAACAGCCAGTACTGTGCAATGCCCGATGCAAAGATTCCCCAAGCGAAGATATAACCAGTCATCGGCGTGTTGCCGGTTGCGAATAACCAAGCAATGACGTTAGCCGCGATCATCACCAGATTGAGCAAGATCGGCGCAGCCGCTGCAGCGGTGAATCGATGAAGGCTGTTGAGAACACCGGATTGCAACGCCGTCAGTGACATGAAAAGCAGATAGGGGAAGCAGATGCGCGTCAGATCCACCGCCAGATCAAATCTCGAGCCGTCGCCGGAAAAGCCGGGCGCGATGACATAGATTAGTAAAGGCATGGCTATCATCGCCACCGCCGAGAACAAGAGCAGCCAAACCAGAAGGACCGAAAAAATTTCCACTGCAAATTGAGCGGCGTTTTTCTCTCCATCTCCTTCGATACGTTTGGCGAAGAGCGGTACAAAGGCATTATTGAATGCGCCCTCGGCGAACAGGGCTCTGAACAAATTGGGAAATCGCTGCGCCACAAAGAAGGCTTCTGCCACCGGTCCTGTGCCCAGTGTGAAAGCAATAAGCTGGTCGCGCAGGAAACCGAGTGCACGGCTGATGAGGGTAAATCCGCCAACCGTCATGACTGATTTTGCCAGCGGCATTCTCCTAAACTCTTGCCAAAGCAGCTTCTGGCGGCGCTAGGACATTGGCCAACGCACTCTCGATTTGCCGGTGCCGTGTCGCGCTCTCGATCTTGGCACCGGTCAGGTCGGTGACGTAGAAAACGTCAATAGCTTTTTCGCCAAACGTCGTGATATGGGCTGAAGCAATATTCAGACTGAGGCGGTAAAGTGCCTCTGTCAAATCGTAGAGCAGTCCGATTCGGTCCAGTCCATTGATTTCGATCACCGTGAAACGGTTGGATGATGTATTGTCGATGAACACGCGCGGCTCCACTGTGAACGCCTTGATGCGGTGCTGTGGCCTGTAGGCACGGGCGACTGCCTCCTTGAGCCAGAGCTCGCCTCGCAGTGCTTTCCGGACCAGGTCGGCAATTCGTTCGGCCCGCCGCCGTTCATCCTCTTCGGACTGGAATTCACGTTGAATCAGAATGGTATCGAGTGCCATCCCGTCTACCGTCGTGAAGATCTGCGCCCCTGCAATATTGGCACTCGCCGCGGCGCATGCGCCAGTGATGAGAGCCAAAAGGCGGGGATGATCGGGTGCATAAATGGTGATCTCGGTTACCGCTGTGAAAACATCGGTTTCCGTGTCAGTAACCACACTTTTCGGCGCAGCGGATGCAATGAGCGCAGCGTGTTTGAGTTGCTTCTCCGTCGTTGTACCTAACCAATAGGCCTCATAGTGCCGGCCGATGTAAGTCATCTTCGCGGCCTCGCTCCAGTCTGGCAAGCGAGAGGAAAAAGCCACTTGAGCCTCTGCAACACGTTCCTTGCGCGTTACCGTCGTGTGGCCTCCGGTCAGTACCGGTTCTGCTTCGGCATAAAGCGTCCGCAACAATTGACCTTTCCAGCCATTCCATACACCAGGCCCCACGGCACGAATATCGGCAATTGTGAGAATGAGCAGAAGCTTCAGCCGTTCCATGCTCTGCACGATGGCGCAAAAATCGAGAATGGTCTTGAAGTCGTTGAGATCGCGCATTTGAGCGGTTTCGCTCATCAGCAGGTGATGACGGATCAACCAGGCGACAGTCTCAGTCTCCGCGGCCGAAAGTCCAAACCTCGGACAAATCTCTTGCGCGATGCGTTGCCCGGCAATCGAATGGTCTTCCTTACGGCCTTTGGCGACATCATGGAGGAAAGCGGCGACGTAAAGAAGCCGCCGGCCCTTGAGTGTTGGAAAGACTGCGGAGGCCAGGGGATGATCGTCCGAATGCTTTCCGCGTTCGATGGCAGCGAGATGCCCCACGGCACGAATAAGATGCTCGTCGACCGTGTAGTGATGATACATATTGAACTGCATCATGCCGACAATACGGCCAAATGGCGGAACAAACCGGCCAAGAACACCAGCTTCATTCATCATGCGCAGTAACTTGTCGGGGTGGTTCGCGGTGGTCAGCAATTCGATGAAAATCGCGTTTGCCTCGGGGTCGTGAAGTACGGCGCCTCTGATCAGCGGCAGTGACTTCCGTAAAATATTTAGGGTGTCGGGGTGTATTTCAGCTTCGTGCCGGCCGGCAATGGCAAAAAGCCTGATCATGTTCAATGGGTCGCTATCAAATGCATCAGTGGACTTGAGCGTAACACGCCCGCCTTCGAGCCGAAATGCTGGCGCATTTGGCAAGACTGACGACGATCTCGACATGAGGCGGCCGAGAGCCCATCCGATGCCGGGTGCGTCCTTTACTTGTTTGGCTTCAAGGCTTGCACAAAGTATACGGGTCAGATCGCCGACATCCTTCGCAACCAAAAAATAGTGTTTCATGAAGCGTTCGACGTGCTTCAGGCCGCCGTGCGACTTGTAACCCAGACGTTCCGCGATTTCTGGCTGCCGGTCAAAACTGAGACGGTCGTTGCCGCGTTTCGAGAGGAAATGAAGATGACAGCGCACCGCCCAGAGGAAACGCTCGCACTTCTTGAAAACTGCGATCTCTTCGCGTGAGAATGCACCTTTATCGGCAAGTTCATCGGTGGAGTAGGTTGCAAACAAAAACTTGGCGATCCAGAAAAGCGTGTTTAAGTCCCTCAGGCCACCTTTTCCGTCCTTGACGTCTGGCTCGACCAGATAACGGCTCTCGCCGACCTTCAAGTGGCGCAGGTCGCGTTCGTTGAGTTTGTCGGCAATGAACCCCCTCGCCCCCTTTTCGACAATCTCGCGGCGGAAATCGGCCACCAGGCGTTCAAACAGTATCTTGTTTCCACAGATAAAGCGGGCTTCGAGAATGGCCGTGAGAATCGTGTTGTCGGATTTGGCCGACCGGATGCACTCATCGATGTTTCGAGTAGCGTGGCCGACTTTCTGGCGTGTGTCCCACAGCGAGTACAGGACAAATTCGACAATATTCTGGACGCGCGCCGACTGTTTGGCTGGCAGGACAAACAACAGATCAATGTCAGAACCGGGAGCGAGGGTACCGCGTCCGTAACCTCCGACAGCAACAACGGCTATTCGCTCCTCGGCATTCGAGGTTGATGGAAAGATCGTGTTATCGGCGAGTTCGAATAGCCCGCGAATGAGTTCGTCTTCAGCTAGGCTGAGCGTCTCGGCGCATATTGTGCCCTCGCCATTGGCAATGAGATGTTCCTCGGCGCGGGCATGGACCTGTTCAAGTTGATGCTTGAGTTCGGCGACAATGGACTGCCGCTTTGCGGAAGCGTTGCCTTTGAGTTCGCTCGCAATAGCCTTCAGACGTGACTGAAGTTCGCCCGCGTTGATAATTTGTTGCGGTAATGGCTCGTGTTTCATTCCTTGTTGGCCAGAAGCGCCTTGAGTTCGTAGATGAGCGCGAGCGCGTCGCGTGGCGACATCTCGTCTGGTATCGCTTCGGCGAGTCGCTTTCCAAGGCGATTCTCTTGTGCACTGGCGGATGTTCTCGATGGAGCAAGTGCACTGGCAAACAAAGGAAGATCTTCAATGAGCGTGGCAGGGTTGGTCTTTGATTGCCCCGCTTCCAGCCGCTGGAGAATTTTCTCGGCCCTGGTCACGACGGTCGATGGCAAACCTGCCAGCCTCGCAACGTGTAGTCCGTATGACCGGTCGGCAATGCCGGCTACGACTTCATGCAGAAAGACTATTTGGTCTTTCCATTCGCGCACCTTGACGGTGGCATTTGTGAGATGTGGCAGCTTCGAGGAAAGCACCGTGAGTTCGTGATAATGCGTGGCGAAGAGCGTGCGGCAACGGTTGACACTATGCAGATTCTCGAGTGTCGCCCAGGCGATCGATAGACCATCGTAGGTTGCCGTTCCCCTGCCGATTTCATCGAGTATGACGAATGACCGGGCCGTAGCCTGATTGAGTATGGCTGCTGTCTCGACCATTTCGACCATGAAAGTCGAGCGCCCCCGGGCCAAATCGTCGGAAGCACCGACCCGGCTGAACAACCGGTCGACGACACCCAGATGAGCTTCCGCGGCGGGCACGAAAGACCCCATCTGGGCAAGGATGACGATGAGTGCGTTCTGCCGCAGAAAAGTGGACTTGCCTGCCATGTTGGGACCGGTGAGCAGGCAAAGGCGCCGTCCTTCGCCCGGGAGTTCGCAGTCGTTGGAAACAAAGGATCCAGATGCACTGTCTTGCAGCATCGTCTCGACGACCGGATGCCGTCCGGCCTTGATTGAGAAAGCGGTCGAGTCGTCAACCACGGGACGCACATAGCGGCGGCGCTCTGCCAATTCCGCCAGAGCACTGGCTGCATCAAGTTCGGCTGCCGCTTGCGCTATCGCAGAGAGTGCGCCGCGCTGCGCGGTGACCATGGTGACGAAGCGGTCAAAAATCTCCCGCTCGATTGCAGTTGCGCGGTCAGCAGCTACAGCTATCCGCTGATCCAGCGATGCAAGCTCGGTGGTGACGAAACGCATTGCTCCGGCCACCATTTGCCGGTGAATGAAATTGGCCGCATGTTGGGGTGACAACAGGACTGACGCGGAATTGGCGGGCACTTCGATAAAATAGCCCAGCACGTTGTTGTGGCGTATCTTGAGCGGCTTGATGCCAGTCTGGTCGGAGTAGCGCTTCTGGAGGCCGGCGACAACCTGCCTTGTCTCATCGCGCAAGGTTCGGTTCTCATCGAGTTCGTTCGAGTAACCGCTCCGGACAAACCCGCCGTCACGGGCGGCGAGCGGCAACTCATCGGACAACGCCAAGGAAAGTTCGCCAGCTATGTATCCGTCGCTGCCGGCAAGCGTCATTTGGATCGCGTCAACCTCGGGAGGCAGACCGGCGATACTCACATGGTTCGTGAGAATCGAAACAAGGCGAGATGCGGCGATCAAGGCATCGCGGATTGACGCCAGATCACGCGGACCGCCCCTTCCGAGAATAGTTCGGCCAAGCGCCCGTTCGAGGTCAGGCAGCTGGCCAAGTGTCCGGCGCATATCTTCGCGCAACTGCCGGTCAGCGGTGAAGAACTCAACTTGGTCTAACCGCTTAATGATGGCCTTGTGATCGAACAGTGGGTTCGACAGTCTCGCTGCCAGGCAACGCGAGCCCGCCGCAGTCACTGTCTGATCGATGACGGAGAGCAGGCTACCGCGTTTTTCGCCAGCTGCCGTTCGGGTGAGCTCAAGGTTCGCGCGAGTGGCGGGATCAATCAGCAGCACAGATGACGGCAGCTCTTGCCGCGGTTGGCGCAAGTGCGGCGCACGCCCCGCTTGCGTCATCATCACATAATCGAGAAGCCCGCCGAGAGCCGAAATCTCGGTCCGCGAAAACCTGCCGAAACCTTCGAGCGCGGCTACGCCAAAGTGCTCTTTCAGGCGCCGCTCTCCGGCAACCGACTCAAAACGGGCGGATGGTAAGGGCGTTAACGGTGAAGTCGAGCGTTCCAGAGCGATAGTGAGGTCTGTGTCTTTCAGCAGTCCATCTGGCAGGATGATCTCGCGTGGGTCGAGCCGGGCGAGATCAGCGCCAAGCCGATCGGGCGAAGATGCCATCACCGCCAGGTCACCGGAGCTGATGTCTGCCCAGGCGATGGCCATGTCGCCTGATCCCTTTTGGCGGCAGATTGCCACAAGGTAATTGGCGGAGCGGGACTCGAGCAGATTGTCCTCAGTCAGCGTGCCCGGCGTTACCAGTCGGACCACGCCGCGATGCACGACAGCCTTTGCGCCGCGTTTTCGCGTTTCGGTCGGGTCTTCCATCTGCTCGCAAACGGCGACGCGATGACCCATGCGAATGAGCTTCTGCAAGTAGACATCGGAAGCGTGAACCGGAACTCCGCACATCGGAATATCCGCATCCAGGTGTTTGCCCCGCTTGGTGAGGGTAATCCCAAGATCCCGCGCGGCGATCTCCGCGTCTTCGAAGAAGAGTTCGTAGAAATCGCCCATGCGATAGAACAGCAGGCAGCCTGGATTCGCAGCCTTGATCTCCAGAAACTGTGCCATCACCGGTGTTGTCCGGGCCGGTGCGGTATTCCTAGCCTGTTCCCCGATATGCCCCATGTCGTTCATGGCACATCCATAGCAGGAATCTGCCAAAGGGTCACAAGCACTGATTTGATGAGGCTTGAGTGCGCCCCCGCCAGTCTCTAGGTTGCCAGCCCAGCACTTTCAGAACTGGGAAAACAACCATGGATCAGAAGCCGCCGCGCCGTCCGACATTCACCGATGAGGAGGCGCTGCAGTTCCACCAGCAGGGCAAGCCAGGCAAGTTGGAGATTACGCCAACCAAGCCAATGGCCACTCAGCGCGATCTTTCGCTGGCGTATAGCCCCGGCGTTGCAGTGCCGGTGAGGCGGATCGCCGAAAACCCGGACGCAGCCTATGACTATACGGCGAAGGGAAACCTCGTTGCCGTTATATCGAACGGCACCGCGATTCTAGGGTTGGGCGATCTCGGTGCACTTGCGTCCAAGCCGGTCATGGAGGGCAAGGCTGTTCTCTTCAAGCGTTTCGCCGACGTCGATTCAATCGACCTCGAAGTCGACACTCGGGATGTCGATGAATTCATCGCGGCAGTGCGTTATCTGGGGCCGACCTTTGGCGGTATCAACCTCGAGGACATCAAGGCGCCGGACTGCTTCATCATAGAACAGAAGCTCCGCGAATTGATGGACATACCGGTTTTCCACGATGACCAGCACGGAACTGCGATCATTGCGGCGGCGGGCTTGATCAATGCCCTGCATCTCACCGGCCGCGAGCTTAAGTCGGCAAAAATCGTCTGCAACGGCGCGGGAGCCGCGGCTATCGCTTGTGTGGAACTCATCAAGTCGCTCGGCGTACCCAATGGCAACGTGATTCTGGCTGACTCGAAGGGGGTGGTCTTCAAGGGCCGGACTGAAGGGATGAATCAGTGGAAATCGGCCCATGCTGTCGAAACCGGGGTTCGATCGCTTGCCGATGCGATGCAGGGCGCGGATGTCTTCTTCGGTCTCTCCGTTGCGGGTGCGCTAACTCCTGCAATGGTCAAGACCATGGCTGCAAATCCAATTATCTTTGCAATGGCCAACCCCGATCCGGAAATACTGCCCGAAGATGTCCTGAAGGTTCGTGGCGATGCCATTATGGCGACTGGGCGTTCCGACTATCCCAACCAGATCAACAATGTTCTTGGCTTTCCCTATATCTTCCGTGGCGCGCTCGATGTGCGGGCTCGCACCATCAATGACGAGATGAAGATCGCCGCGGCACAGGCTCTCGCCGGTCTGGCGCGCGAGGATGTGCCGGACGAGGTCGCGGCAGCCTATCATGGGTCGCGGCCATCTTTCGGGCGCGACTACCTCATTCCGGTCCCTTTTGATCCACGCCTCATTTCGACAATTCCCGTCGCCGTGGCCAGGGCGGCGATGGAGACCGGCGTCGCTCGACTCCATATCGCCGATCTTGGCGAGTACGCCCAAAAGCTCTCAGCGCGGCTCGATCCGATAGCCGGCACTTTGCAAAACGTATTCGACAAGGTTCGCGTGTCGCCAAAACGCGTTGTCTTCGCGGAAGGCGAGGAAGACCGCATGATCCGGTCAGCCAATGCTTTTGCGAGCGCAGGCCTTGGTCGCGCCATTCTGATCGCCCGGGAGTCGGAAGTCGAAAAGACTCTGGCCAATGGCGCGCTTGAACTGCACGAGAACGTCGAAATCTCCAATGCTCGCGTTTCGGACCGCAACATCGATTACGCCAACTTTCTCTACGAGCGCCTTCAGCGCAACGGCTTTCTGTTGCGCGATTGCCAGCGCATGGTGAACCAGGACCGCAATGTCTTTGCCGCTTGCATGGTGGCGATGGGCGATGCCGATGGGCTCGTGACAGGTCTCACCAGAAATTTTTCGGTGGCACTCGATAACGTCCGCCGCGCCATTGACAACCGTCCCGGCCACCGTCCCATTGGCGTTTCGATGGCGCTGGTCCGGGGCAAGACGGTGTTCATTGCCGACACATCGATTCACGAGCTTCCCTCCGCCGAGGAACTCGCTGACATCGCGCAGGAGGCTGCCGGTGTTGCCCGTCGGTTCGGCTACGAGCCGCGAGTTGCGTTTCTATCGTACTCGACGTTCGGTTATCCGCGCGGCGAGCGCTCGGAGTATGTCCGCAATGCCGTCAAGGTACTCGACAGGCGAAGCGTTGATTTCGAATATGATGGCGAGATGGGCGCCGATGTAGCCCTTTCACGCGATGCAATGGCTCTCTATCCATTCTGCCGTCTAACGGGCCCAGCCAACGTTCTGGTCATGCCAGCGGCCCATTCGGCATCGATTTCTACAAAAATGCTGCAGCAGCTGGGCGGTGTAACCGTCGTTGGCCCGCTTCTCACCGGGCTGGACCGCCCGGTGCAGATTGCCTCGATGTCGGCGACCGCCTCGGAGATTCTCAACCTCGCGGCAATTGTAGCTTACGACATCAACCGATAGATCTCCCGAAATGCGCAAAGTAGCGCTCGTTGATCGCCGAGACCGGCAATATGATGAGAACGTCGATGGTATTGAATTGCGTGTCGACCACTGCACCTTCGCCAATGTAACAGCCTAGCCTCAGATAACCCTTGATGAGTGGCGGCAACTCGCGGAGGGCCTCTCGTGGCTCGATCGCGTCGGGCGAAAGCAATTTCATCTCAACATAGCGGCCTTCGAGTGCCCGAACTTTCCACTCGTCGGGCGCTCCAGCGTTGTATGCTAGAAAACTCAGTACTCGAGAGTGAAACAGGGGGTCGGTACCCTCAAGACTGGCACAACCCAACATGACATCCAGATCGTGGGCGCGCACATAGTTCCAGATGCCCTGCCAGAGGAGTTCGACGACCGGTTTGGTACGAAACGGCTTGAGTACGCAGGATCTTCCGAGTTCCAGGAAGCGCAGTTGGGGGTGTCCGGCAATCACCGCCGCGATATCGAATTCACCTTGGGTATAGAAGCCACCGTTGTTATCTGCGATCTCCTGCCTGAGCAGCCTGTAAGTGCCGATAAGTTCTCCGTCCCCAAGTTGGATGGCGCCAGGGCGGGCATCGCCATCTTTCCGCACCACGATGAGATGATCGCAGATCGCATCGAAGCGATCATGATCCCTTTGGCTGGCAAGGGTGTCGCTGTCCGCCTTGGCGCCAAGCTCCTGGTAGAAGACCTGAAATCGAAGCTGCTGACAGGCTTCTATCTCCTGTGTCGACGTGGCCTGCCTCAGGATCAGATTGCCGCGTTCGGCCCGAATGTCTGGTGTCTCGGACAGTTTTCTCACTCCGTTGCAGAGTGTCTGCCATAGACGCGGGCATTATGAAAGTACTGTGAAACTCAGGCCGCGGGCTTGCGCGCCACCAGTCTTGCTATCGCTTCGTCAAGGTCTTGGCGGTCAAACGGTTTGGAGAGATGTCCGTCCATGCCGGCGGCGAGGCATTCCGCGATGTCCTCGCGCTGGGCATTGGCGGTCAGCGCCAAAATGGGGGTACGGTCCAATCCGGCGGTTTTCTCGCGCCCCCGGATGTTCCGGGTTGTTTCCAGGCCGTTCATGACAGGCATTTCGACATCCATCACGATCATATCGGGCGATGCGCCAGCTTCAATGAGATCGAGAACTTTCTGGCCATTGGGGGCGTGGCTGACTTTGCATCCGGCCCGCTCGAGCATGGTTCGCGCCAGCAAAGCATTGACCGGATTGTCTTCGGCCAGGATAACGCAAATGCCGCGCGTTGTGCGGGAACTCTTGGCGATTCCCCGAAGATCTTCGATCGCAGCCGAGATTCGGCTGTCATCGCGCTGCGTCATCAGGCGCAATAGCGATTGCCGCCGGAATGGCTTCAGCAGGTAGCCGGAGAACGGATGCGATAAGAGATCGGTGAACTGCCGCCGTTCTTCGGCCTGTACCATTACGAAAACCCTGCTGGTCAAGGAACGTGAAGCGGTATTAGCGGCCCAATTGCGCAAGAGGTCGGCGAAATCTGAGTCGCAGATGATATTGGAAAACGGATGTTCAGAAATCGAAAGGGCATTCGAGATGGCGTGTGGCGACTCGATCCACTCGACGGTGGCGCCATGCTCCTGCAGTGTCTGAAGGAGATGTTGTGACGTCATTGTGCGGTCAGAAGCGATAGAGTAGTGGCGGCCTTCAAGAAGCCGGGTTGGTTTGAAGTCCTCGACTGGCGTCAGCGGCAGAACGACTTCAAATCGCGATCCTTCCCCGGGCTCTGAAGTCGCCGAGATCGTGCCGCCCATTGCTTCGGAGAGCCGTTTCGAGATCGAAAGCCCAAGACCGGTTCCGCCGAACAGGCGCCGGGTATCGGCGTTGGCTTGCGCAAATTCTTCGAAAACACGGCCCAATTCGGCGCTCGTCATGCCAATCCCCGTGTCATCGACCCGCAGCAGCAGGCGGCCGCCGCCATCTGGCATCGCCGATATCGCAATGCCGCCTTTCGACGTGAATTTTATGGCATTGCCGCACAGATTGAAGAGGATTTGGCGCATCCGCTTTTCATCGCCGATGATGCGGTCGGGCAAGTTGCTGGAGACGAAACACGAGATTTCGATGTTCTTGGCATGGGCGCGCGGTGCCAGGAGCTCGGTTACCGATTCAACCAGGGCCGGCAGATCCACCACCCCTTTGGCAACGGCTAAATCTTCTCTTTCGGCTTTGGAACTGTCGAGCAGTTCGTCCACAATAGACAACAGCGCGCGGGCCGAGGCCTCCGCCGTCCTGGCATAGTTCTTCTGTTCGGGCGTCAATGGTGTTTCCAGAAGCAGTCCGATCATGCCGATGACGCCATTCATGGGTGTGCGGATTTCATGGCTCGTGGTTGCCAGGAAGCGTGACTTGGCACGGCTCGAGGCCTCGGCCTTGAGCTGCGAGTCCTGCAGCGCTGCGACGGCTGTCGCAAGCGCCTTCATCCGGCGTGTGGTGCCGCGGCGCCAGTAGAATTCGCCCAATGTCACGCCAACCGACATGATGAGGCCGGCCATCGTCAGTCCCAGCAGGGGATAGGTAGCCTCTGACGAAAAAGCGATGGCAACGCAGATTCCACTTAATGCCATCACCACCGAGGCGCCGGCGATGATCGTGCCATAACCGAGTTCCGGCCGCGCCAGATGGTGCAGGGCATCGGTCAGGCCGTCATCCGCCGCGCTCGTAACCGGTTCGGCGGGGACGATACTGGGGGGCTTGGTCTTGGCGGTGCTTGGCATCTCCGTAAGCCATGCCATGCACCGATTGCCAAAGCCTTACCCGGCCTCGAACACGGTGAATTTCAGTTAAACTGTGGATAAACTCCGCCTCGACTCAGGCTGCGGTTTGAAAGGCCGCCAGCCGCTGCCGGTAGCTCAGAGCTTCGGCGATGTGGAGCCTTGCCACCTCGGCGCGCCCGTCGAGATCGGCGAGCGTGCGGGCCACGCGCAACACCCGGTGATAGCCCCTGGCCGTGAGGTTCATCGCATCCGCCGCCTCGCGCAGCAGCTTCAAGCCTGCGGCATCGGGCGTTGCCATCTCTTCCAGCATGGCGCCATCGGCTTGCGCATTGGTGCGGAGATTGGGTTTTCCCGCTGCAGCAAAGCGCTTCAGCTGGATCTGCCGGGCTGCAAACACCCGGGCCGCGACATCGCGGCTCGATTCCTTTGGCGGCGGCAGCGTCAGATCGGAGGCCTTGACCGCCGGCAGCTCGATCTGGATGTCCATGCGGTCGAGCAGTGGGCCGGAAATACGCGACTGATAGTCGGCGGCACAGCGCGGGCCGGTGCGGCAGACATGGCCCGGTTCGCCCGCCATGCCGCATTTGCACGGGTTCATGGCGGCGATCAGCTGGAAACGCGCCGGGTAGGTAACGTGATAATTGACCCGCGCCACCACGGCCTCGCCCGTCTCCATGGGCTGGCGTAAGGATTCCAGCACGCGCGGCTGGAACTCCGGCAATTCGTCGAGGAAAAGCACGCCGTGGTGCGCCAGTGCCATTTCGCCCGGCTTGGCGCGCAAGCCCCCGCCGACGAGGGCAGGCATCGAGGCCGAATGATGTGGCGCCCGGAACGGCCGCCGCCTCGACAATTGGCCGCCCGAAAGCTCTCCGGCCAGCGAAGCCACCATGCTGACGTCAAGCATCTCGCGCGGATCCATTGGCGGCAGGATCGAGGGTAAACGCTGCGCCAGCATGGATTTTCCAGCACCTGGTGGCCCCACCATGATGAAGTGATGGCCACCCGCGGCTGCCACTTCGAGGGCCCGTTTGCCGGCTTCCTGGCCCTTGATGTCCTTGAGTTCCGCCAATTCCACGGTCTCGGGCGCGAGGCCGGGCTTGGGCCGCGACAGAACCTGCGTGCCCTTCACGTGATTGATCAGCTGGATGAGGTTCTCGGGCGCCAGGATATCGACATCCTCTCCGGCCCAGGCGGCTTCGGCCCCCGAGACCTTGGGGCAGATCAGCCCGAGATCCCGGCCGTTGGCGGCGATGGCCGCCGGCAGCACGCCTGAAACCCCGAGGATGGCGCCATCGAGCGCCAATTCTCCCATCACGATATAGCGCGACAGGAAATCCGGCGGGATGATGCCGAGCGCTGAAAGCAGGGCCAAGGCAATGGGAAGGTCGAAATGGCTGCCTTCCTTGGGTAAATCCGCTGGCGACAGGTTGACGATGATGCGCTTGCCCGGCAGCGCCAGCCCGATGGCATGGAGGGCGGCTCTTACCCGCTCGCGGCTCTCGGCCACCGCTTTGTCGCCGAGGCCCACCACATTGAACACAACTTGGCCAGACAGGAACTGCGCCTGCACATCGACGGCCACCGCCTCAATGCCATGGAACGCCACGGTCGCCACGCGAGATGTCATCGTCTTTCCCTGTGTAAGCCGATTTACGCTAGTGGAGAGCCTGAAAGTCGTCAAGAACATTTGTAGAACATTCGGCGAGGCGGTTTGCCCCGATGTTTCACGTGAAACAATTCCTAGCATTGAAATGACTAGGCATTTTTGCCGTGAAGCACGCCGTATTGGCTCAGGAAGCGGCGTGCTTTCGCCGTCTTTCGCCGTGAAAAGCACGCCGTTTCGCCGCCAAACTACTTGACACCCGTCAACTGCCACGGCAACCTCCCCAACCATGCGCCAGCCTTCGATCATCCGTATCTCGGTTCCCCGCCGCGAACCGCCCCCGCCGCCCCCCAAGCGCGTGCCAGCCCGCGAGCTGGTGAAGCTGCTGGCTCGCTGCAATCGGCTGCTGGAGCAGGCGGCGCCCGCCACGCTGGGCGGCACCGCCCGGCGCATCCTGGCGGCCCTGCCGCGGCGCTCAGGCATCCTCGCCCGCGATCTGGGCCACGAGCTTGGCATGGACGCCGGCTACCTGAGCCGCAGCTTAGGGCTGCTTGACGCCGAGGGCCTGATCGCGCGCGGCGAAGCCGAGGACCGCCGCAGCGCCCCGATCACCCTCACCGCCGCGGGCCGTCTGGCGCTGCGTCAGGCCGGGCAGCGGCGCGAACGGCAGGCGGCACAGCTTCTCGAGACCCTGACTGACACTGACCGCAACCGCCTGGCTGACGCACTGGCCAAGGCTGACGCCCTGCTCGCCAAGCTCGAATAAAGGCGCGACATCCCCCATCCGGCAAAGTTACGGCCCCGACTCCAAATGTAAGTTGCAAACCCGCTCGGAATTACCTTAACTCCATCGTGGGGGCACAACATTGGAGTTTTGCCAGTCATGACCACGCGCCTGATCCCTCTCGCCATCGCCGCCGTCTGCGCCGCAATCCTTGCCGCCGGTAGCGCTTATTCAGCCGAACCGAAGTTCCAGAAAATCCCGTCGAAGGGCACCACCTTCAAGCTCAAGGCGGGCTACTGGACGGAGTGCCGCTACACCGGCTTGGGGACCGTGTGCGAGACGGTCTACGCCAAGGCCCGCAACGGCAAGTTCCGGAAAATTCCGGCAAGCCAGACCTTGAAACGCAAGGCAGGCCAGGTGCTGGTCTGCTACGACGGCTCGCACAACGCGCAAGTCTGCTACTGGGCCTATTCGCCGCGCTAGGTGGAACACCACCCCCGCCCCGTCATGGTCCGCGAAAGCGGACCACCCATCTCGCCACGCGCACAGAGCGTCTTCAGCCGAGCCCAAAATGCCTGCTGAAATCCTCGGCTCAAGAGTCTATTCTCTTGCGATGACCGAAGACTTCCAACCCGCCCCGGAATGGCAGATCAGCCAGTGGCTGAACAGTCCGCAGCCTTTGACCCTGGAGGCCTTGCGCGGACGCGTCATCCTCGCCGGCGCCTTCCAGATGCTGTGCCCCGGCTGCGTGTCTGAGCTCATTCCGCAATTGCGCCAGGTCCATGCCCTGTTCAAGGGCGCCGAAATGACGGTCGTTGGCCTGCACACCGTCTTCGAGCATCACGAGGCCATGGGGCCGGTCTCGCTCAAGGCATTCCTGCATGAGAACCGTATTGCCTTTCCCGTCGCCATCGACCAACCGCAGATGCCGGGCAACCCCATCCCCGTGACGATGCAGCGCTATCGCATGCAAGGAACCCCGACGCTGCTGCTGATCGACCGCGATGGCAATCTCCGCCGCCAGATATTTGGCCACGTGCCAGACATGCAACTGGGAGCGGAGATTATGGGGTTGCTGAAGGGGTGACGGCTTCGAGGCAAACGTGCTGCAAACGGAACTCGCGAAGCTACGATTAGGGACTGCACCGAAACCAGCACCGGAACCGGAATGAAATTCGGTTGGACTCCAGTGTAGGCGCCGGGTTTCTTGTGCAGGCCCGATGCTTGTGAGATAGTTACCCAGCCAAACGGGAGAAATCCGATGCTGAAAAAAGGACTTGCTTACTTCGGCTTGTTGGCCGCAGCGGCCATGACGGTCACGGCAGGATTGCCATATGCCGCGTCGGCGCGGACTGTCGGCACCTGCGCGCCCACGAAACTCAAATTTGTCGCATCGGATTTGTTCAACTCCACCGCCGACGGCGGCTTTGTCGCCGTTCCCGAAATATCGCTCGCGTTTGTTCAGGGCGGAACAGCACCCGGCTGCGTGATCGTCGAATTTTCAGGTCAGGCATTCGCATCCGGCCCCGGCAGCGCGTTGATATCGGTCGACGCGCGGCTTGACGGCAACGACAACGACAACTATTTCCCGCCACAACCGCAACTGGCCGCCAGTGATGTCATGTGGGGGGTGCGGCGCAGTGTGACGCTTGTCTTCGCCGGCGTGGCGCCGGGTCCTCACACCATGAAGATATATTACCGCAGCGCCAATGGCGGCAGCGTTGAATTGAACCGGCCACTCATGATCGTTCATCACGTGCCTTAGGCTGGGAACATGGGCGGACTGGAGCTTAACGCGTTCCTCCACGGGAAGCGCGGGCTTTAATACGGTGACACTCCATTCTATCGACGGATTTAGTCAACGAGATTAACTCAAGTCGCGAATTAATAAAGTGGAGTGTCACCGAAATAGCCATGTCGAGGCCGACCGTGCATAAAATCGGTGACACTCCACTCTATTGACTGATACCCCGCATCGTGCCATTATCTGCCATGGCAAGGCTGGCGCGCGTTGTGGTTCCGGGGCTTCCGCATCATGTCACCCAGCGTGGCAACGGGCGCGCCCGGGTATTTTTCTCCGATGACGACTATCGCCTCTATCTCCGCCTGCTGACGGAGAACTGCGCCAGGGCGCGGGTCGCCTGCCTCGCCTACGTGCTGATGCCGAACCATGTGCACCTGGTGCTGGTGCCGAAGGATGAGGACGGCTTGCGCCGGGCGCTGGCCGCCACCCATGGCACCTTTGCGGCGCTTGTCAATGCACGGCGCAAGCGCAGCGGACATTTCTGGCAGGGGCGCTTCGGTTGCGTTGCCATGGATGGTGCCCACGCCGAGGCGGCGATGCGCTATGTGCTGCTCAATCCGGTGCGGGCGCGCCTTGCGGAGAAGCCGGAGGCCTGGGCCTGGTCGAGCGCTGTGGCCCTGCTCAAGGACCGCGGCGATGGCCTGACCGATGTCGCGGCGGCCACCGAGCGATTCGGCAAAATCCGCATGCTATTGGGCGAGATGCCGGACAAGGAGGAAATGGAGGCGCTCGAGCAGGCTTTGCGCCGCGCCGAAAGCATCGGGCGGCCGCTCGGCAGCGAAAGCTTTCTCAACCGGCTCGAAATGAAGCTCAACCGCCAGCTCAAACCTGCCAAGCGCGGACGAAAGCCAGCCGCGCCGACAGACGCAACAGAATAAAGTGGAGTGTCACCGAATTATCCGATTTGCAACTGGGAGCTGAGATCATGGCGCCTCTGGAGGGGTGAACGGTTTGAGTTGCTATTGCAGCTAAGTGACTTCCGAGATTAACAATTAAATGCACTGGACTGCACCGTAACCTGTCACCGTAACCTCACCGTAACCCCTGCGGAATTTCCGAGGCAACTCTAATCTCGCAGTCTTTCCGGCCGGTGTTGCATGACCGTGCCGGACGTGTTTGGATGCCACACTCGCCACAACCAACAAGTCCCCTTTGCCAATTGACCGGAGAGGCCCGCAGCCCTTGCACGACATCAGCAGCAATGCCGGCTATTGGCTGCAACAAACGCTGAACGGCCTGTTTCTCGCCACCCTCTATGGCGTGCTTGCCACCGCCTATGCGCTGCTGCAGGGCATCACCAATCGCATCATTCTGTCGTTCGGCGATGTCGCGACCTTCGGTGCCTTTGCCGCCGTGTCGATGGCGCTCTGGGGTTTCCTGCAGGGTACTTCCGGCGCCGCCGTGCTGTTCCCGGCGCTTGGCGTGGCGATGCTGGCCTCGGCGGCACTTGGCAGACTCACCCATACCGCTATCTTTGGTCCCTTGGTCAAATCCGCCGGCCAGGCGGTTATGATCGCCTCGGTCGGCCTGTCGATCGTGCTGCAGGAACTCCTGCGCATCAATTCCAGCGCCCGCGACCTGTGGCTGCCGCCGCTGTTCGGCACCAGCCTGCCACTGCTCGACGGCACATTCCAGGTGCAGCTGGGCTTCACCCAGATTTGCGCTGCCGCGGCAGCCTGGGGATCGCTCGCACTCCTGCACGTTGCGATGCACCACTCAGCGGCAGGGCGGCTGTGGCGTGCCGTCGCCGATCACCCGCAGCTCGCCGCTCTTTCGGGCGTCGACACGGTGGCAGTGCTGCGTTGGACCTTCATTGCGGCCTCGGGCTTCGCCGGATTGGCCGGCGGGATCATCGCCGTCACCTATGGCGGCGTCAATTTTGCCATGGGCCTGGTGTTGGGTTTCAAGGCTATGTTCGCGGCCATCATCGGCGGCTTCGGTAGCTTGGCCGGCGCCCTGGCCGGTGCGCTGTTTCTGGCCGGCATCGAGGTGATGTGGACAGCGCTGTTCCCGGCAGCCTATCGCGACGTGGCGGTTTTCGCCATCATCATCATGGTGTTGATCCTCAAACCGGAAGGATTGCTCGGCCATGCCAATGCCCACCAAGCTGTTTGACCGCCGCCGCCTTGTCTCGCTGTTGCTGGCACCATTGCTGTGGGGCTGCGGCGATGACCCAGCACGGCCCTATCTCGAATACGCCGGCGGCGGCTTCGTCTTCAACTACCGCACCGCCAATCACTTCTATGGCTTCGTCGTCCGCCAGGCAAAGCCGCTGCCCGATGGCGCGCGGCTCAAGGTCATCTTCGAAGTGCCCGGCGGCAAGACCGAAACCCAGGAGGAGCCCGCCGTGCCGGGCCGCCTGCAATACAAGTTCCAGACCGGCGACCTCGAAGGCATTGTGCCGGGCCATCCCTATGTGGCAACTCTCCTGGTGCTCGATGGCACGACGGGCCAGGAACTGGGCCGGCTGACACACAGCTTCAAGACCGATGCCGACCAGTCGAAACTGCCAGGCCGCCCCCTGGTGACCGGCCCAGGCTATGAGCCAGCGCCGGAGTGAGCAGCCCGCGGGGGGCCGCTCATCTTTGGAGTTCCGGTGAGCTCCGGCGATGTGGTGGACGGCGCCCGTTTCGGTGACAGTGATGGACTGCACCCCAAAAGCTGGGTCCCGGCTTTCGCCAGGATGACACATAAAGGGTGGGGTAGAGGCAACGCGAAATTGGGGCGAGAACCGCCTTGCCTACCCCGTGCCTTCTTCGCCGCTCTTGTCCACTGCACCGCCCGCCACGCTCTTGGCGTTGATGCGCACCCGCTTCACCCGCCTTGGGTCGGACTCGAGGATTTCGAATTCGAGGCCTGACTCGTGGCGGATGATTTCGCCGCGGGTGGGCACGCGGCCCGCCAGTTTGAAGACGAGGCCTGCGAGTGTGTCGGCTTCTTCCTCCTCTTC
The DNA here is from genome assembly GCA_031431065.1 of Hyphomicrobiales bacterium. Classification (GTDB taxonomy): domain Bacteria; phylum Pseudomonadota; class Alphaproteobacteria; order Rhizobiales; family Aestuariivirgaceae; genus Aestuariivirga. Next base: position 29,687 of record JANPCS010000570.1, read on the forward strand.
ATCCGAGAGCAGATCGACACCCAGCAAGCTCTCGAGTTCGGCGATGTCGATGCGGCCGTCGGCGGAGTAGAGGCCGTCTTCGAGAGTCTTAATTTCGACCGCCTCGTCGGTGTCGTGTTCATCGGCGATGTCGCCGACGATGACCTCGACCAGATCCTCGATCGACACCAGTCCCTCGGTGCCGCCATATTCGTCGATGACGATGGCCAGGTGCGTGCGGCTGGCCTGCATGCGCACCAGGAGATCGGTGGCCGGCATCGAGGGCGGCACGAACAGCACCTCGCGGTTGATGCCTGCCTGTTTGACGGCGGTCGAGAGTTCGGCCGTCGTCAGGCTGAGGCCTGCGAGAACCGGCTTCTCGTTCCTTGCCATCTTCTTTTTCTTGGCGCCACGCGCCGTCAGCCAGCGCATGAAATCCTTGACGTGGATCATGCCGGTGACGCCGTCCAGCGTCTCGCGGTAGACGGGAACGCGGCTGTGATTGGCGTCGATGAATTTTTCCAGGAGATCACGCATCGTGCCGGCCTCGTCGATGGCTACAATGTCGACGCGCGGCACCATCACATCGTCAACGCGCAGGCTTGAGAATTCGATGATGTTGAGCATCATCGACTTGGTTTCCTGGCGGACACTCTCGCCCGGGTGTTGCGCCTCGTGGCTGTCGAGGGCGCCCTCGAGGCTTTCGCGCAAGCCCCGGTCGCGGTTGCGCCCGAAACTGTTGCGGATGCGCCGCCACAGGCTGTCACGGCGGCCCTCCGGCGGGCTCAAGGCATTGCTGGAGTCACTGTCGCTCATAAGGGTTGGAAATGCCCAATCCTTTCAGGATATCGATCTCAAGCTGTTCCATGGCGGCGGCCTCCGCCTCGTCTTCATGATCGTGGCCCAGCAGATGCAGGCAGCCATGCACAATAAGATGCGTGCAGTGATCCCGCAATATCTTGCCCTGGTCCCGGGCCTCCGCGGCGATGACGCCCGAGGCGAGCACGATATCGCCCAGCGGTGCGGGTTCGCTCTCGGGCAGCGGCAGGTCATCGGGGGCAGGGAAGGAGAGGACGTTGGTGGGTTTCGCAATCCCGCGCCACTCGGCATTCATCGCGGCGATGGCGGAATCGTCCGTGAACAGAATAAAAACCTCCGCTTCGGCCTCCGCCACGCCGCGCGCCGCAAGCGTGGCCTTCACCGCGCTGACGGCAAGCGCTTCGAGACCCGGGAGTTTCGCCCAGGCCTCGTCCTCGACTTCGATGGCGATGGTCATTTGGCCGCTTTGGCTGCCTTCTTGTCGTAAGCCGCCACAATTTTACCGACCAGCGGATGGCGCACGATATCGGCGTTCTGGAAGGCCACCGTGGCGATACCGCTCACACCTTTCAGCACACTGACGGCTTCCGCCAGGCCCGAGATGACGCCGCTCGGCAGGTCAACCTGGGTGGGGTCGCCCGTCACCACCATGCGGCTGCCTTCGCCAAGCCGCGTCAGGAACATCTTCATCTGCTGCGGCGTGGTGTTCTGCGCCTCATCGAGAATGACGAAGGCGCCGGCCAGCGTGCGCCCGCGCATGAAGGCCAAGGGCGCGATCTCGATCTGATTCTCGGCAAGGCCCTTGGTGACCAGGCTGGCCGGCAGCACATCGTACAAGGCGTCGTAGAGCGGGCGGAGATAGGGATCGACCTTCTCCTTCATGTCGCCGGGAAGAAATCCCAGCCGCTCGCCCGCTTCGACGGCGGGACGCGACAGCACGATGCGGTCAACCTCGCCGTTCATCAGCGCTTCGGCAGCGCACGCCACCGCCAGATAGGTCTTGCCGGTGCCGGCGGGGCCGATGCCGAACACCAGTTCATGTTTGCGGATGGCCTCGATATAGACGCCCTGATTGGGCGTGCGGGCCATCACCAGCTTGCGCCTCGTGCGGACCGCACCACTCGGGATATTGGCGTCGGCGGCCTCGCGCATGCGGATCGCTCCTTCGACTTCGCCCTTGGTGACATCAAGCCCGCGCCGGGCGCGATTATAAAGCGACATCAGCACATCGCGTGCCGCGTCACGGCCCGAATCAGTGCCGCGTAACGCCAGCCTATTGCCGCGCGGCGTGATGTCGACGTTGAGCCGGTGCTCGATGACCGCCAGGTTTTCGTCATGCTCGCCACACAGCAATGATAACAACCGGTTATCGTCGAAAGACAGGGTGAGGATATCTGAATCGTCAGTCCGGGTGCCGGATTTGGGGCTGCCGAGCTGGGCCGCAGTGATGGGCGGATTCAATGGATCGTTTCTCCGTCGTTAAGCCGCGTGGGTATAATGGCCCGAAAGACTGTTGGTTCCAATAGCTGTTATGTGGGTATCGATAATCGATCCTATAAGACTTCTGTCGGCTTGCACATGAACCGCCTGCAGGTAGGGCGAGCGCCCGACCATCTGCCCCGGATCGCGGCCTGGTTTTTCGATCAGCACTGGAAGGCAGCGGCCCAGCTGCGCCCTGTTGAACGCCGTCTGCTGCTCGTGAATCAAAGCCTGCAATTCGGTGAGCCGGGCCGATTTCTCAGGTTCCGAGACCTGTTTGTTACTCTCGGCGGCGGGCGTGCCGGGGCGTGGCGAATACTTGAAACTATAGGCGCAGGCGTAAGAAGCCTCGCGCACCAGATCGAGCGTCGCGCGGAAATCGGCATCGGTCTCGCCCGGGAAGCCGACGATGAAATCCCCCGACAGCGCCATGTCGGGGCGGGCCTGGCGGATGCGGGCGATGAGTTCCAGGTAGTGCCCGGCGGTATGGCCGCGGTTCATGGCCTTCAGGATGGCATCGCTGCCGGACTGCACGGGGAGATGCAGATAGGGCATCAGCTTGGGGTTTTGCGAATGGGCGGCAATCAGGTCGTCCGTCATGTCTCGCGGGTGGCTCGTCATGTAGCGCAAGCGTTCGATACCTTCGATCCGTGACAGTTCGGCGACAAGCCCGGCCAGCGTGACGTTCCCGCCATCCTTGCCCGCCCCGTGGAAGGCATTGACGTTCTGGCCCAGCAGGGTGAGTTCTTTCACACCCTGGGCCGCGAGTTTGCGGGCTTCGGCTACCACCTGCGCCATGGGTCTCGAGAATTCGGCGCCGCGCGTATAGGGCACCACACAGAAGGTGCAGAACTTGTCGCAGCCCTCCTGCACGGTCATGAAGGCGGCAACGCCGCGCGCCGGAGAACTGTGCACCGCCATATCCGCGAACTTATCCTCGGCCGGAAATTCGGCCTCGACGATACGGCGCTCGCCGTCTTGGGCGCGCGCCAGAAGCTGCGGCAGGCGGTGATAGGTCTGCGGCCCGAACACCAGGTCGACGGCCGGCACCCGGCGCACGATCTCGTCCCCCTCGGCCTGGGCCACACAGCCGGCAACGGCGATCAGCATCTCACGGCCTTGGCGCTCGCGGCCGCTCTTCATGCGCTTGAGCCTGCCCAATTCGGAATAGACCTTCTCCACCGCCTTCGCGCGGATGTGGCAGGTGGTGAGGATGACCAGATCGGCGTCGTCCGGGCTTAGGGTTTCGGCATAGCCCAGCGGCGTCAGCACATCGCGCATGCGCTCGCTGTCATAGACATTCATCTGGCAGCCATAGGTCTTGACGAAAACTTTCTTGCCGGGAGTTTGCATACGAACTTTCAAGTCATTGGATACTAACTTTTGCACGGCCGTCCTCGCACCGCGCTAGCGGGGAGAGGAAAGGGGCCCGCCGCGTTAGCGGTGGGATAGGAGAGGGGCAACCGGACTCTTCATTGGCAAAGTCCGGTCGCCCCTCTCCTCCCCCAAACTTCGTTTGGGTCCCCTTCCTCTCCCTGCTGGCGCAGGGCGAGGACGTTGTGCTTAGCCCAGTTTGGCCGGATCGTGAAGCGCCAGCGCCACGCCGCGGCGGACGAGATCCTCGGCATGCCGCGCCAGGGCCTTGCGGTTCATGTTCCCGCCGAGCGCCAAAGGCGGATGGCAGACGACGGTGACCTCGATCGGCCCGGTCTTCAGCGCCTCCCAGAGATGCGGTGCCAAGTCCATGTCGCCATACCAGGCATAGAGCGGCAGCAGGCGCCGCGGCATCGGCAGGTTGCGGTGGCCGCAATAGGCCAGCGACACCGGCTGCACCGCCACGCCTTCATATTCGGCGGCACCGAAGAACGCGCTTTTGAACGGCAGCACGCCATGGCCGTCATGCGAGGTGCCTTCCGGGAACAGCACGAGGATGTCACCGGCCTTCAACCGCTCCTGCATTTCATCGCGGGCATTGCCGGTGGTGTGGCGGCGGTCGCGGTCGACAAACACCGTGCGCTGCAGTCTGGCCAGGCTGCCGAAGAACGGCCAGCGATTGACCTCGCGCTTAGCGATGAAGGACAAGGGCGCCACGGCGCTCAGCACCACGATATCGAGCCAGCTCACGTGATTGCAGGCGATCAACGTGGGCCCGGTTGTTGGCGCCGCGCCGACGATCTTCAGCCGGATGCCGAGAATGCGGCAGACGAGGCGGTGATAATGCATCGGAAAGGCCCTGGCCATGCGGGGCCAGGTCCACACGAAAAGCTGCTGCAAGGGCATCAAGGGCAGCGTCACAGCCGCGAAAACGGCCAGGATGACGGCGGGCCGCAGCCGGCTCACGGTGCCAGGCTCCGGCGCATGACGATGGCGTCACCACGCGTTCCGTCGGCGCGGGCGTAGTAGAGCTTGCGGAGACCAGCCATTGCGAAGCCTGTTTTGTCATAGAGTGCGCGGGCCGCAACGTTCGACGTATCGACTTCGATAAAGACTTGGCGCACGCCGCGGCGGGAAAGCTCCGTGAACTGATGATCGAGAAGCGCTCGTGCCACGCCGCGCCGCTGCGCGAAAGGCCTGGTGCAGACGGTGAGAATCTCGGCTTCATCAGCCGCTGTGCGGGTGAGAATGAAACCCGCCGGTTCGTCCTGTTCGAGCGCGATGCTGGCCATGGCACCTGGCGTCGCAAGGAGGGCTGAAAATTCGGCTGTGGACCAGGGCGTGTCGAAGGTCTCGGCATGCATGGATGAGAGCAAGGGTGCTGCCGGGGCATCGGCTTTGTGAAATGAGAGCGCGGTTGCCCGCCGCAAGGGCACAGATTGCGGCTTGGCATCGGGCGCGCGGAGATAAAGTGGCGCCGGCATTGAGGCAGGTGCCGGGCCTTGCGTCGCGAGATGCACAAATTGTTTGGCATCAGGCAGGCCGCTTGCCGATGAAATGCGAATGTCCGTGCGGGTACTGGAAGTAAGTACTTTTTGCGCGCCGCTGCCAAGCAGCAGTCCGGAGGGTGGCAGAAGCTTGAGTGCGTGGCCGTCGGCAATCACACAAGGCTGGGCGATCAGCCGCCTGCTGCCGTCGAAACTTGCGGCATAGACTTCCGCATTGCGCGCGTTGGAGACGACGAGCAAGGGGAGCCCCGATGTGTCATTGGCGGCGATGGCTGACAGCGTATCGATGCCGATGACTGGAATGCCAAGCGCCAGCCCAAGCCCGCGCGCCATGGCAAGGCCGATACGGACGCCGGTGAAGGTGCCAGGGCCCATGGTGACGGCGACGCGGTCAATGGCTAAGTAGGCGACACCTGCCTCGCGCATAACCTTATCGACCATCGGTGCCAGCGCTTCGGCATGACCACGGTCCATGGGTTCGAAGGCCGACGCCAGCGGCTTTGCCACGGCGGTGTCGATCACCGCAACGGAACAGGCGGCCATCGCCGTATCGATACCAAGTATGATCATGCTGCGGCGTGATAGGCCGCAACCATGCGTGCCGTCAAACGGCGCGCACTTCGCTCACCTCCGGAACGAAGTGGCGCAGCAAGTTCTCGATGCCGTGTTTCAGCGTGGCGGTCGAACTCGGACAGCCGGCGCACGAGCCCTTCATGTTGAGAAAGACGATGCCTTCCTTGAAGCCGTGGAAGGTGATGTCGCCGCCGTCCTGGGCCACTGCCGGGCGCACCCTGGTATCGAGCAGCTGCTTGATGGTGGTGACGATTTCGCCGTCCGCCGCATCGAAGAATTCCTCGCCTGCCGCATGAGGTGCGGCGTCGGAGTTGGTCAGCACCGGAGCGCCCGACAGGTAATGATCCATGATCAGGCCGAGGATGGCGGGCTTCAGATGCTGCCATTCGGCCCCGGCCTTGGTCACCGTGATGAAATCCTGGCCAAGGAAGATCGCCGATACGCCCGAAACCGAGAACAGCTTCTGGGCCAATGGTGACTCGGCCGTGGCTTCAGCATCGCGATAATCGCGGGTGCCGCCCGGCAGCACGGGCTTTCCCGGCAGGAATTTCAGCGTGGCGGGGTTTGGCGTGGCTTCCGTCTGAATGAACATGTCCGATCCCTCTTGTCGGGATTAATATAGGCTGGTTTAGAACAATTTCAAACTGCGGATTGGGTGTTGACAGTTTTGGTTTCCCACAGTATTAAACCGA
>JANPCS010000571.1:0-1559 GCA_031431065.1 Hyphomicrobiales bacterium
TTCACGGTCGACGCCTTTCCGGGAAAGAGCTTTCCGGCGGTGATCGACACCATCGAATATTCGCCGAACGTGAAGGATAGTGTCGTCACCTACAAGGCCGTCCTCATCGTCAACAATTCCGACCTGCTGCTGCGGCCCGGCATGACGGCCACCGCGCAGATCGTCGTGCAAGAGATAGCCGATACGCTGGCCGTGCCCAATGCCGCCCTGCGCTACGAGCCGCCGCGCGAGCCGAAGTCGCAGGGCTTCAACATCACCTCGATCTTCATGCCGCGCATGCCGCGCTTCGAGAGGCAAGCTGCCCAGGCGGTCGATGGCGAGCGTAACCTGTGGGTGCTGGAAAACGGCGCGCCGGTGGCTGTCAAAGTGAAAACCGGCGTCAGCGACGGCAGTTTCACCCAGATCGTCTCCGGCGGCTTGCAGTCCGGCGCCGAAGTCATCGTCTCATCCAAACAGGCAGCGAAGTGAGCCGGACGCGGCCGCTGGTCGAGCTCCGGCGCATCGAACGCCACTATGGCCAGGGCGGCGGGCTGGTGCGGGCGCTGGCGGGGGTTGACCTGAGCATCGATCGCGGTGAGTTCATCGCCATCATGGGGCCGTCGGGTTCGGGCAAGTCGACGGCGATGAACATCATCGGTTGCCTCGACCGGCCAACCAACGGCCAGTTCGTGTTCTCGGGCGTCGATGTCACCAAGCTGTCGCGTGACGAGCGGGCCTTGCTCAGGCGCAACTATCTGGGCTTCGTGTTCCAGGGCTTCAATCTTCTCAACCGCACGACGGCCATCGAGAATGTCGAATTGCCGCTGATCTATCGTGGGCTTCCGAAGCGCGAGCGGCGCGAAAAGGCGGTAAGGGCATTGCATCTGGTGGGCTTGCACGGCCGCGAGCATCACACGCCGGGCGAACTTTCGGGTGGCCAACAACAGCGCGTGGCGATTGCCCGCGCCATCGTCAGTGATCCCCTGCTGCTGCTGGCCGATGAGCCGACCGGCAATCTCGATACGGCGCGCAGCCACGAGATCATGGAATTGTTGACAAGGCTAAACCGCGAGAGCGCCATCACCGTGGTGATGGTGACGCATGAACCCGGTATGGCGGCCCATGCCCATCGCGCCATCCGCTTCATTGACGGCCGCATCGCCAGCGACGACAGGCGCGAGGCCGCCTGATGCTGTGGGAAGCCGTCAAGCTCGCTTCAACTTCGATCCGCCGCAACGCGCTGCGCTCGGTCTTGACTTTACTTGGCATCGTCATCGGTGTTGCCGCCGTCATCGCCATGGTGACGATCGGCAGCGGGGCATCGCAGAAGGTGCAGGAAAATCTCGCCAAGCTCGGCAGCAACATGCTGATCGTCAGACCCGGGCAATCGACCTTTGGACCCGGCAGCAACAATGACGCCCGGGCCTTCGAGGAACGCGACGTGGCAGCACTCAAAGCCAATCTGTCGGGCGTGCGCGGCGTGGCGCCATCGGCCCAGCGCAATGCCAAGACGGTCTATGGCGCGCTCAACTACGACACCACGATCACCGGCACCACGTCGGACTATTTCATCGTGCAAG
>JANPCS010000572.1:0-6702 GCA_031431065.1 Hyphomicrobiales bacterium
AGAATTTGATCGTGTACGGTCGGGTTCTCGATGGGGATCAGTGTCTCCACCCGGCGGTGCAGGTTGCGCTGCATCCAGTCGGCCGAGCTGATATAGACCTTCGCCCGGTTGTGCGGCAGAGCATGGCCGTTCCCGAAACACACGATCCGCGAGTGCTCGAGGAAACGCCCGATGATGCTCTTGACGCGGATGTTTTCGGACAGGCCCGGAACGCCGGGCCTCAGGCAGCAGATGCCACGCACGATCAGGTCGATCTGCACGCCCGCCCGGCTGGCCCGGTACAGCGCGTCGATGATGTCGGGATCGACAACCGAATTCATCTTGGCCCAAATCTGCGCCGGACGCCCCGCCTTGGCGTGTTCGATTTCCTCGTCGATGTGCTCGAACAGCCGCTCCTTCAGGTTGATCGGCGACAGCGCGAGTTTCTCGAGGTCTTCAGGCTGCGCATAACCGGTAATGAAGTTGAACAACCGCGAGGCATCGCGCACCAGTGCCGGATCGCAGGTGAAGAACGACAGATCGGTATAAATTTTCGCGGTGATCGGATGATAATTGCCGGTGCCGAAATGCACATAGGTCCGGACCTGGCCTTGTTCGCGCCTGACCACCATCGAAACCTTGGCATGGGTCTTGAGCTCGATGAAACCGAACACCACCTGCACGCCGGCCCGCTCAAGATCGCGCGCCCACTGGATGTTGGCCTCTTCGTCGAAGCGGGCCTTGAGCTCGACCAGCGCCATCACCGACTTTCCGGCCTCCGCCGCCTTGGCCAGCGCCGCGACGATGGGCGAGTCTTTCGAGGTGCGATAGAGCGTCTGCTTGATCGCCACGACATCCGGATCGTTGGCCGCCTGCAGCACGAACTGCACCACCACATCGAAGGACTCGTAGGGGTGATGGACGATGATGTCCTTCTGGCGGATCGCCGCGAAGCAATCCCCGCCATGATCGCGGATGCGCTCGGGAAACCGCGCGATGAAAGGCTTGAACTTGAGATCGGGCCTTTCGCCAAGGATCAGCTGCCGCGTGTCGGAATAACCGATGAGCCCGCCGCACTTGACGATGGCATCGAGCGGCACATCAACTTGATCGGCCATGAAGTCGCGCAGCGATGGCGTAGTCGCCGCATCGACTTCCATGCGGATCACCTGGCCCCGGCGGCGGCGCTTCAGGGCGGTTTCGAACACCCGCACCAAGTCTTCGGCCTCTTCCTCGATTTCGATGTCGCTGTCGCGGATGATGCGCACCAGCCCCTGCCCCAGCACCTCATAACCGGGAAACAGCCTGAGGATGAACAGACCCAGCATGTTTTCGAGCGAGATGAAGCGCGCATCGGCTGACGTCTCGATTTGCGGCAGGCGCACGAAGCGGTCGAGCTGTTGCGGAATGGGCAGCAGTGCCCGCATGCCGCCGCCATCGCGCTTGCGCTTCAGTTCGAGGCAGATGATGAAGCCGCGATTGGGAATGAACGGAAACGGATGCGCCGGATCGATGGCGATCGGCGTCACAACGGGAAGGATTTCTTCGAGGAAGCGCTGGTCCAGCCACGCCCTCTCCGCTGTTGTCAGGTCCTTGCCATCGGTTACCAGAATGCCGTTGGCTGCCAACTCGCCCTTGAGGTGATGCCAGCGCCGGTCCTGCTCCGCCATCAATTCGGCGGCGAGGCTGCGCACCTGGTCCAGTTGTTCGGCGGCGGTCAAGCCATCATCGCTGATTTCGGACAAGCGCTCGCGCACCTGGCCCACCAGGCCCGCCACCCGCACCATGTAGAATTCATCGAGATTGTTGCCGGAGATCGACAGGAAGCGCAGGCGCTCGAGCAACGGGTGCGATAGGTTCCGCGCCTCTTCCAGCACCCGCATGTTGAAGCCCAGCCACGAGCGTTCGCGGTTGATATAGCGCGACGGCGAGTCCAACTGGATCGAAGGCGCGGTGACTGGCAGCTGTTCGTTCATGTTTGCCTTTTCATCTACCACATCGCATGGCCGATCCGGGCACTATAACACCGGTATGACAGTTGGGTGAATGCCGGAAAACGCCAGCTCAATGTCCGGTCTTGCATCGAGATGCGGGTGAAGGGGATACGCTGGTGAATGAAATCTGACACGTGGTACCCGGTAGAGCGGGCGATCACCCAGGGATCGGATGATTCTTTACGGTGCTCAGATGAACGTGCGTTATCTTCCACTGGCCATTTTGCCGGAACCAGACGTCGGTCTCATGAAACTCCGTGTCGGTCTCGTGGCCGTCAGCGTGACGAAATCTTTCGCGCCAGGGATAGTTGACAACGGCCGCGCCGCCGCTCTCGCTCAATTGAATGTGGTCGAGGTCTCCGATCTGGAAAGCCAGCGTCTTGCCGCCACCGTCGAAAAGCGAGGTGATGTAAGTGCACACCTTGTCGAAATTCATCACCGATCCCTCGAAGCAGAACGAGATGCCGGGCGCGTAATGGGCAAGATATCCTGCAATGTCGCCAGCTCTATAAAAGCCGGGAAGACGGTCGACTATTCGGCGAAGTTCTGTCGAACTGTTCATTCGGAATCCTCTCAAGAGAAATTCTTACCCCTCGTCCGGAAACAATCCAGGCTCGGTCATCTGTTGCAGCACCCGGGCCGCCAGCGGCTTGGTGATGGCCGACATGTCTTGCAGCGCCAGCCGGTCGATCTCGATCACCAGCCCGCGCGCCACATCGAGGGAGCGCGGCATGCGCAGCATCAGGTAGGACACCACCGCTTCCTCGACCGCCATCTGGCGGTCGGCAAAGAGTTTCACCAGCACGCCGCGCAGCAACGCGTCGTCCGGTGGTTCCAGTTTGGCGACCGGCAGGGCCTTCAGCCGCGACACCAGATCGGCCAGCGCCACCGGCCAGGTCACCGGATGAGCGGCCGTGGCAATGAGAATATGGCTGCCGGTCTGCCGCGCCAGATTGAACAGGTGGAACAGCGCGCGCTCATCAAGTCCCTCGCCCGGCGCATCGTCGATGGCGAGGGCCGAACCGGAAGGCAATTGATCGAGCGGCAATGCCGCAAGTTCACCCGCGGTGATGAGCCTCGCCGCCGTGGCCTTGCGCCAGACTTCCAGCAGGTGCGACTTGCCACTGCCCGCGGCACCCAGCAGAACCATGGCGTATGACGGCCAATCGGGATAGCTGTCGATCATTGCGACGGCGGCTTCATTGGACGGCGTCACCAGAAAATCATCGCGGCCCGATGCCGTCCGCACCGGCAGATCGAGAACCAGTTGCCGCTCGGCCTTCGCTGTCATTTTGGACGGCGCTTGCCGGCCGCTTTCGCAACGGTATCCAGCGGCACGGGAACCGGATCGGCCTCATCGCGGCTGGTACCGAGATAAAGCTTGCTATTGAGGTAATGCCGCAGGCCGAAGCGCACCAGCACACCGGCCGCCGCCGCCATCGGAACCGCCAACAGCAGCCCGACGAAGCCAAACGCATAGCCGAACGCAAACAGCGCGAACATCAGCCACACCGGATGCACCCCGATGCTCTTGCCCACCAGCTTGGGCGATAGCACATTGCCTTCGATGAACTGGCCCAGCAGGAATATGCCAACCACCAACAGAATCGACCAATGGTCGGGCCAGAACTGCACCAGCGCCACGCCGACCGCCAAGACCCCGCCGAAAAGTGCTCCGGCATAGGGGATGAAGGTCAGCAGGCCCGCCACCAGCCCGATCGCCAGTCCGAATTTCAGGCCGGCAAGTGACAGCCCGATGGCATAGAACGCCCCCAGCAGCAGACATACCGTGCCCTGTCCGCGAATGAACCCGGCCATCGCCGTGTTGATGTCGCGGCCCAGGGCCCGCACCGTTTCGACATGGTCGCGCGGCAGCCAGCTGTCGACCTTGGCGACCATATGGTCCCAGTCATCGAGCAGATAAAACGCCACAATGGGCGTGACCACCAGCAGCGATACAAGGTTGACCAGCGCCATGCCGCCTGAAAGCAATGTTGACAGAAGTGTCAGGATCCATTCCGCCGCCTTGCCGGCGATGCCGGTCACCGAGCCCTGCACGTCAGCGCCGCTCTGTGCCACGGCGTCTTTCATCCATTGCGGCGCCAACTCGTCGAAACGTAGCACCAATGTCTTGATCAGCAGCGGCAGGTCGGTTGCAAACCGCCCCACCTGGTCCGACAGCATCGGCGCCAGAATGACCATCGCCAGCACCAGGATGAGAATCGATGACACCACAATGAGCAGTACCGCCACCAGCCGCGGCAGGCCAAGGCGCTCCAGCGCATCGGCGACGGGGTCAAGAAAATAGGCCAGCACCAGGCCTGCGATGAACGGCAGCAGAATCGAACTGAACAGCCACAGGAAGACGATAAGCACAACGAGCGAAATCGCCCAGATCAGGAATTGCCGTTGCAGCGTCATGATCCGTCCTTCTCCGCCGGCGCCTCACCCAGATGTTCGAGCCAGGCCCTGAGATAGGCGGCGCCGGACGCCACCGTCAACAGCGCCACCGGTATGCTCCCGTAATTCACGATATCCGCCAGCGGCCAGACGAGTGCTGCAGCACCCAGCACGATGACCACGAAGGCGATCTGTGCTGCCGTGTTGATCTTGCTCAGCAGCGACGGTCCCATGCTGACCGGCTTGTGCACCAACCGCGACAGCAGGATGGCCGCCACAATCAGCACATCGCGCGACACGACGATGATCACCAGCCAGGCCGGCAGCACCTTGAACACGCCGAGCGTCACATAGACCGACACCATCAGCGCCTTGTCGGCGAGCGGATCGAGGTAAGCACCAAGTTCGGTCCGCCAGTTGTAGCGCCGCGCCAGAAACCCGTCGACGCCATCGCTGATCCCCGCCACCATGAAGCTGATGAAGGCGAAGCCGTAGGCCTCCGATATGATCAGCCACACGGTGAGCGGCACCAGGAAGATGCGCGCCATGGTGATGAGATTGGGAATGTACATCGGCGCGCTACATCTGCCGGATGACCCACGTCGCGCCATATTGCGACAGGGTCAGACCGGCGCGCTGCAGATTGCCCTGCAGGTCTTCGACCGAGTGATTGAACAGCAGCTTGATCACCGCTCCTTCCGCCGACAACGTCGAAAGATCGACTCCCAGCACATTGGGCGTCGTCAGGATGCGCGATCTTATGGCATTCCATTGGCGCGGACTGGCGAACGGCACGGCCACCGCCATGCTCTGCGACCGGTTGGCATTCTTTGCCGACTCCTGGGCCGCGGCGATCTTGGCCTCGGCTTTCTTGTAACTGTCCTGGATCGCCGCCTGAAACTTCAGAACCGCGGCCGGCGCCGCCGATTCCACTTTGCCGTCCTCGGACTTGTAGATCTTGTTGAACATCACTTTGCCCAGCCGGGTTTCGCCCTCGATATAGACATGCAGCCCGCCGTCTGCCTTGGGCTGCGCCTGGGCCACCAGGATGCTCGGCGCTCCATAGCGTTTGCGGATCGCCTCGAGCTTGATCGGATCGTTATGCAGCGCGTCTTCGACGGTAAGCGTCTCGGTATCCTCGAGATCGCCCAGCGGCACGATCAGCGGCACGATCCCCTGTTCACCCTTGAGATCGAGCCAGGCCTGGCGCCAGATGTTGTCTTCCCACATCTTGTTGGCATCGGCACCTCGCCAGACGGGAAGGATCAGGATCGGTTCGGCCTGGCGGGCCGGCACGCGCACGCCATGGTCCTCGAAATATTTCTGCATCTTGGTGGGCAGGAAGCGCACCGTGAACGTGCCGATGTATCGCCCCGGCGCCGAGGTCTCCTTCTCGATCGACAGAGATCTGAGATAGGGCGCGATCTCCTCGGGCGTCAGCTTTGCTTGTGCATCGGCGGCGAGTTCCGGCGTCCCTAAGCGTTCCAGTAACTGATAGAAGGCCTTCACCTGCACATCCATCAGCGCCTGGTTGCGCGCTGTCGCAGCATCCGTGCTGGTGACATCGACATCAACCCCCTGCACCGCGAACACACCGGTTTCGATCGGCCCACCCGCCATGGCCGGCATGCGCCAGCACGGCAGCGTCAGCAGGCCCGCCACCAGGGCCAGGGCGTTCCGGCGGTTAAACACACGATGATCGATCAAACTGCCGGTCCCAGGTTTCCACATCTTCATCCGGCGGCACGAGCGCGCTTTATTCGCAAAGCACTTCGGGGTAAGGACGCCGCTGACACAGCACTCCCACCAGAGAATTAGGGCAAACTAGCGGCATGAGCGGCGCGAAACAAGCAGTAGGTAACGGCCTCAGCTACGCTGACGCCGGCGTCGACATCACGGCGGGCAATGCCCTGGTCGAGGCGATCAAGCCACTGGCCCGCTCGACCCGCCGCAAGGGCGCTGATTCGGCGCTGGGCGGCTTTGGCGGCCTCTTTGACTTGAAGGCCTGCGGTTTCAAGGACCCGGTCCTCGTCGCCGCCAATGATGGTGTTGGCACCAAGCTCCGCATCGCCATCGAGACCGGCCGCCACCATGAAGTCGGCATCGATCTTGTCGCCATGTCGGTGAATGATCTGGTGGTGCAGGGCGCCGAGCCGCTGTTCTTCCTCGATTACTATGCCACCGGAAAGCTCGATGTCGCGGCGGCCCGCGAAGTCATCGCCGGCATCGCTGATGGTTGCAAGCAGGCGGGTTGCGCCTTGATCGGCGGCGAAACGGCGGAAATGCCCGGCATGTATCACGGCGGCGATTATGACCTCGCGGGCTTTGC
>JANPCS010000573.1:0-4786 GCA_031431065.1 Hyphomicrobiales bacterium
CGTCGTTGCCGGCGCCGCCCTGCATCCTGTCGTTGCCGGCCTCGCCTTTCAGGACGTCGTTGCCCCTGCCGCCGTTGATAATGTCGTTGAGCTTGCCACCGGTGATCTGGTCATTGCCGCCGAGGCCCGAGATGTCGAACCTGTTGTTTGCCCTGTTGCTGAAGTCGAAGATATCGTCATCTGCCGTGCCGACTTTCACGATAAGTGCCATTTTAATCTCCATTCATGTTGATGCAGCGTGATTGCTGCGGGTGACATGCAGAATAAACGATCGCGCGGCGCCGCGCGGTTCCTCAGGAAACAAGCCAGTCTCAAGCCGGCAATGCGGACAAGTCAGCCAGTGCGCCACAGCGCCGGGAGGCCGGCCGATACTGCCAGGGCGATGACGATAATACCGAACCGCGAGGCTAGCAAGCAGCTGCGTTCGCCGGCGATTTAGCTCAGCGCCAGATGCTCGGATTTATCACTTGATGTCTTTCTTGAGCGCCGAAGCGAGGCCATCTGCGCGGCCCGCCGTCTTTTACGTCACCGGGGGTTTTCAAAGGTCATGTGCACCCTGGTGGCAGCCGGCAGAGAAGTCGGAAGCACCGCCGGTCCGTGACGGCATCCGTGCCGCCGCATCGGACGTGGGCGGCTTCTCGAAGATTGCAGGATAGCCCGCCGGGAGGGGGTAGACCGGCGGGCCGTTCCAGCCACTTGCGATCTACAGATCGAAGTCGCCGAAACCGAGTGTGTAGTTGCCGGTGAGCTGGATTTCCATGTCGGCAACCCGGTCGCCGTTGACGTCGGCCTGGATGACGGTGGTACCCTGGCCGTTGGCATTGAAGAAGGTCGATGCCCGCACCTGTCCGGCCACACCTTGCGAGAACTGGGCCTCGCCGATGAAAGTGAAGTCCTGATCACCCGCGGCATTGCTATTGGCATCGATCGGATCAATGTTGATCCGGTCCTGGCCGCGCACGAAATCGGTGATGATATCGCGCACCGTGGAGCCGCGGGCACTTTCCGAAACCGCGTCGAAGCGGAAGCTATCAGCCTCGCTGCCACCGGTCATCACGTCGCGGCCCGAGTTGCCGGCCAGCAGGTCGATGCCGCTGCCGCCGTTCAGGCTGTCGTTGCCGCTGCCGCCGGACAGCTGATCGGAATTGGCGCCGCCCGACAGTGCGTCGTTGCCCAGCCCGCCGCTCAGCACGTCGTTACCGTCACCGCCGAAGAGGAAGTCATCGCCACCCGCCCCTGACAACCGGTCATTGCCGGTACTGCCATCGATGATGTCGCTGAGATTGGCACCGGTGATGACATCGTTGCCGCCGGCGGAATTGATGTTATAGGCGAGCTGGATGGTGTCATTGAGGAAGTTCATCGTATCGCCGAAGGGGGTTCCGATGATCGGGATGCGCAGGACCATGAGTCGTCTCCTAAGAATATTAGCCGCACCATTGCGGCTCTGGGGAGAAGACTAGAAGCCGTGTTGGCCCGGCGCTGTTCCCGCGGGCACACCGCCTGGAACTTCGATGTTCACGCGGGCTCTCGCTCGGCGCGGAACGCCAGCATCAGGGCGATGGCCACAATAGTGCCGCACAGCGCCGCCGACAGCAGGAAGCTGCGTTCGATGTCCGAAGCCATCGCCTGGATCCAGTCGTCCTTGCGATAGAACTCGACCACGGTGACGATCCTGCCGTCTTGTCCCCTGACCGGTACATAGACTTCGATGAGTTTTTCTCCGGCGATCTGGTTCAGCGCCAGATGCTCGGATTTGTCGCTCGACGGCTTTTCCGCGAACGCCGAAATGATCTTGCCCGCGAAAGCCTCCGCCAGTTCCGGATTGCCGGCGAACTGCACGCCAATCAGGTTGGCATCGGTCGAATAGCGGATGAAACCGTCGGGCGAATAGACGTTGGCGCGCACGATACCGGACAGGACGCGCACCTGTTCGCCGAAAGCCAAAAGAACAGCACCCGGGCGCGGCGGCGCGAAAAGGTCAGCCTCGCCTTTCCCCGCGGCCAGGATGCTGCTCAGAAACTCCTGCTTCACCAGGCCTTCGCGCGCCAGCAATCCCTCGATGATGCTGCTGCCGAGGCGTTGCGACAGAAAATAATTTGCTCCGCCAATGGCAATAATGCCGGCTGCCAGAAGCACGAGCAACCGCTTCGTCCGCGAAAGGATTTCAACTCCAGCCATTATGCCCCGCGCAAGAGTTCTTGTTCGACCATGCGGACAACGCAACGCTCCCCGCCGCGAAACCGGCAAGGCGTTCTTTGACCCGCCCGCACCTGAAGCGTAGGGAAGTACCATGAGTTCCGCAACCGCCAATTCCCCAGATAGCCGCTACGCTTGGGTCCGCCTGTTTATCTCGTTGGTGCTGGCGGTTGTCGGCGGCATCGGCCTGTGGCTGGCGGTGGTGGCGCTGCCGGTGATCCAGCGGGAGTTTGGCCTCGATCGCGCCGGCGCCTCGATGGTCTATACCGCAACTTTCGTGGGTTTTGCTTTTGGTGGCTTCGCCATGGGCCGTGTCGCCGATCGTTTCGGCATCATGGTGCCGCTGTCGATCAGCGGCGTGTCGCTGGGACTTGGTTTCATCTTGGCCGCCTTGTCGCAAAGCTACTGGCAATTGCTGGTGGTTCAGGCGGTGTTCATCGGCTTTCTGGGCAGCGCCTCGACCTTTGGTCCGCTTGTCGCCGATACCTCGCAATGGTTCCTGAAGCGCCGCGGGTTGGCGGTCGGTATTGTCGCCAGTGGCAATTACATCGCCGGCACCTTCTGGCCGCCCTTCATGCAATATGCGATTGCCACCTGGGGCTGGCGCAACACCTATATTGGCCTCGGTGTGATCTGCATTCTCATCATGGTGCCCTTGGCCCAGCTGCTGCGCCGCCGTCCGTCATTTGTCGACAGCGCCAGCCCGGCCAGCGGCAGCGGCGCAATCCACAAGGGCCTGCTGCCCAAACACCCGTTGCTCTATCCAGCGCTCGTTCTGGCGGGTCTGTCCTGCTGTGTCGCCATGTCAATGCCGCAGGTCCATATCGTCGCCTATTGCGCCGACCTGGGCTTCGGCCCGGCGCGCGGTGCTGAAATGCTCTCGGTGATGCTGGGCTTCGGCGTGCTGAGCCGCCTGGCATCGGGTTTCATCGCCGACAAGATCGGCGGCTTGGCGACGCTGATCGCCGGTTCGTTCCTGCAGATGCTGGCCTTGCTGTTCTACATTCCCTTTGACGGGCTGACCTCGCTCTACATCGTCTCCGCCATCTTCGGTCTCGCCCAGGGCGGCATCGTGCCGAGCTATGCGATGATCATCCGCGATCACTTTCCGGCCCGCCAGGCGGGCTCCCGCATCAGCACGGTTCTGACCGCCACGGTCTTCGGCATGGCATTGGGCGGCTGGCTCTCGGGCGAGATCTATGATTACACCGGCTCATACCAGGCCGCCTTCGTCCACGGCGTTGCCTGGAATGTGCTGAACCTGGGGCTGGCACTGTGGGTGTTTTACGTTAGGACTCCAGGACGCCCGGTAGCGCCCGTTCCGGCCTAGGGCACGAAGCCGCAACTGCGATATTGCGTTGCACACGTTCTTTAACTGTGGTTTCATTTTCTTGGGGCAGCCGCCCGCTACCAACGTCTAGAATCCAATTGATAAGAACGGTGTGACATGGCGGCTGAATCGGCGAAATACGTATACAGCTTCGGTGGCGGCAAGGCAGAGGGCCGGGCTGGCTTGAAGGCTTTGCTGGGCGGCAAGGGCGCCAATCTGGCGGAGATGGCCAGCCTCGGCTTGCCGGTACCGCCGGGCTTCACCATCTCGACCGAAGTCTGCACCGCCTATTACGCTAGCAACCGCACCTATCCACCGGGCCTTGAGGCCCAGGTCTCAGCCGCACTTGGCGAGGTCGAGGCGCTGGCCGGCGGCACGTTCGGCGTTGCCGCTAACCCGCTGCTGGTCTCGGTGCGTTCCGGTGCGCGCGCCTCGATGCCGGGCATGATGGATACGGTGCTCAATCTCGGCCTCAATGACCAGACTGTCGAAGGCCTGGCCGCCAGGGCCAATGACCGGCGCTTCGCCTATGACAGCTACCGCCGTTTCATCTCGATGTACTCCGACGTGGTGTTGGGCGTCGACCATGCCGAGTTCGAGGATATCCTCGGCGGCTTCAAGGAGCAGCGTGGCTATGGCCTCGACACCGAGATCACCGCCGAGGAATGGCAGGCACTGATCGCCCGTTACCAGGCGCTGGTTGTGGAGCACACGGCCAAGCCTTTCCCGCAGGATGTGAAAGAGCAGTTGTGGGGAGCCATTGGCGCCGTGTTCAAATCATGGAACGGGGCCCGCGCCATCACCTACCGCAAGCTCAACAACATTCCCGAAGACTGGGGAACGGCGGTCAACATCCAGGCGATGGTTTTCGGCAACATGGGCGAAACCAGCGCCACCGGCGTTGCCTTCACGCGTAATCCCTCGACCGGTGCCAAGGAGCTCTACGGCGAATTTCTCGTCAATGCGCAAGGCGAAGATGTGGTGGCCGGCATCCGCACACCACAGAACATCACCGAGCGCGCCCGCCTGCAGGCTGCCAGCCAGGCGCCCTCGCTTGAAGCCCTGATGCCCGAAACCTTTGCTGAGCTGAGCGCCACCTTTGATCGCCTCGAGGCCCATTACCGCGACATGCAGGATATGGAGTTCACTGTCGAGCGCGGCAAACTCTGGATGCTGCAGACGCGCAGCGGCAAGCGCACCACCAGGGCCGCGCTGAAAATCGCGGTTGATCTGGCGGCGGAAGGCGTCATCAGCGAG